>JAPLCR010000642.1 GCA_026392135.1 Armatimonadota bacterium | reverse complement strand
GTCGGGGTATTTATCCCGTCAAAATCGCAGAGAATCTTTGATTTTGAGAACATAACTTCGTGAGTTGGGGCTACAACGCCAAAACTCTTCTTGACAGGGTAAATTTTAGAGCCTAAAGTCACACTGGCTTTAATATGAACCTTGCTGGATAGTAGTCAAATGTGCGCCTACATAAAAGGTGTACGGTAGTGAATTGCGGCTAAGCAAGAGGCGTTTCATGCTAGGGTCGTCTTACGGATTTACAGTAAACACCCCTACACTACTTGTAGAGGCTATGTAGGAGGCATCTCCATCGAACACTGCCTTTAGGGTATGCGCCCCTACCGTCAACGTATTCGGGATGACGTAGTTCAGCGTAACCGTGCCTGCCGTAGTCACGGCGAAACCCACATCTACACCGTCTATCTGGAGGCGTATGGTTTTGCCGTTTAGGAGGGCATTATCGGTTTTGCGGGTCAGGGTAGATTTAAGGTTTACTGTCGCGCCGACCTTCCCTGCTACAGGCTCCACAGTTGTTTTTGTAGGAGCTTGATTGAAGGTGAGAGTACCTAAACTATTTGATGCGTTGTAGAATACGTCACCCGCAAAACTGACGGCAAGCATCTGCTGTCCAACCCCGAAACTATCTGGTAGTTTGTACGTTAGTTTGGCAATACCATTCACATCTGTTAGTGCCGTTCCCAAAACGACTGCCCCTATAGAGAATGTCAACGTCTCATTGGGTACAGGGTTACTAGCGGAGGTTTTGAGTAGAGCGTAGAGCGATATGGTAGAGCCGACACTACCAGAAACATTTGGAACAGTGATGTTTGTGTCCGTTGAGGTAGCCGCTGTCGTTCCTTCTAATGCGCCAAGGTCAGAGGTTAAACCAAGTATGGCACGCAACTGGTGGTCTTGAGGAGCCAGATACTCTTCGGTTACATCGTATCCGAGTGCAAGGGCAGAGAAGGCAAGTGGGTCTGCTGCATCGACGCTGTTTGAGTTGGTAGTTAATCGGTAGTTTCCGCCCACTAAGTCTGCAACTCCGGGGTTATTCACTCCGTTTGCGTCGCCGAAGAGTTGGTTTGCCCAACCATTTACGACACTGCCTCCTTCATGTCCTAGCCATAGTTGAGTGGTTTTGGGACTAATCCAGTTTTTGCCCATGTTCACCACGCCATTTGCCCCCGTAATCACCATTTTGAAGGCTTGGTAGATGTTCGCGTTTATCGCCGTATCTGTGTAGAAGATGTTATTTCTACAGTCCACTTTCTCGTAGATGTTGGGGGTCGGCGTGTAGGGTAGGTCCGTGAGAAAGAACGCCGCAACTCCCTTCTGGTGGTTTATGACAGTGTTGTTGTAGTAGTACAGCGTGCCGCGGTGCTCTGTAGGATAAAACGAAGAGCCATTGCACGCCGCAAACCAGATAATCGAACTCCCATTACTCACTCCCGCCTGCATCGTGATAATGTTTCCATAGACGTAAGCGTCGGGATAGTTCGGTTTGAACTCAATGTAGCCGGAGCCGCCCTGCGGGTCGAGAATGGCGAAGATATTGGAACACTCCGTGCTTGTAACCTCGTTGTAGCGAATTACCGTCCCCGCCGAACGGTCTTTGATCATCACGCCATGGCAACCGGGGCGCAGGGGACCAAAACGGTTGTACTGATAGACCGCGCCATCCGACTCGATATAAATGTTGTGCTCTGCGTATCCATTGGACAGTCCTTGAATATACGGTTGTCCATTATCATGCAGGTAGTTCTTCTCAATCAGGAGGTCTGCAGAGCTTTGAGCAGCTTGATTCTTCGAGTTTGCGAAGATTCCATTTCCATTAAAACTGATTTCGCAACCTCTAACGGTTAGGTGGCGTGCAAACTCAATATAGATACCGCAAGCGAAGGTGCTGTAGATGCGGCTTGCGCCGTGTTGGTCGGTAAAGGAGATAGAGGCATCTGCCTTGTAAAGCGCATTACGAATATCGAGTGTCTCGATTGATATATAGGATGGGAATGTTTTTCCGTACGCGTAGGTCTTTTTTCTTGGAGTTATAAGGATGACACCCAAGTTTTCAAAGACTGAATTGCGGTAGTCTACGTGGGAATCTATTATGGCATTCGCGCCATCAATGATGGGTAGTGCCCCTGTGTTATCGGGAATACCCCGAATAACAATGGGCTGTGCGGCGGTTCCTGATTCCGATATCTGTATAATCTCATGGTAGCCGCCGGGAGTACAGTGGATATTCACGATGTCACCGGGCTTAAGCATCCCCCAGGGAACATCAGAAAGCTTTGCGAGGTATCCCATTGTGGGACCTACATTGTAGGTTGCGGCGTAGCTAACGCCTATCGTCGCTATGAGTAGAAGGCAGGTCGTTAGAATTTGTGTCACAATTCTGAAATAGATATTTACATTCTTCATCAATGTTGCCCTTTGCTTGTCGAGAATTTATAGTACGCGAATGTTACAAGGTTAGGATATCAACTAGGCGTGACTATAGCGTCAACAAAACACCCTACGTACCGTCACAAGTGGAATATTTTGGCAATTTTCTGTTCCTCTCCAAAAAGTGGGAATGGATTTATGCGGCAAACAGTTGTCTCCACTGCCCATTGAGTTCTGCGACTTTGAGCGAGGTGAGGGGCTGGCTACCTTTTTTCGACCAACTCATGCCTCTCTTCTTGCGTGGGCGAGACACGGCAAGGCTACAGACACTCACAAATTCAAGAAGGTAATCCCCCCTCTCAGCACGAAACTACCCTCAAGCATCACACCCCAAAAAAACTAAAGGTATTTTCAACCCATGAAACACGAACTCAGTGCCGAGCAGATAGCCTTCTACCGTGAAAACGGCTACCTCGCCATCGAAGGCTTTCTCACTCCCGACGAGCTAGCCCGATGGAGCCGCGTAACCGATGAAGCCGTCTCCCTACGTCTCAGCGGAGGCAAAGAGGGCAATATCTCGCACACCCTCAACAATCAAGCAGACCCCGACGCTTTCTATGCCAACGTCTTCACCCAGTGCCTCAAACTCATCGAGATACACCCCGAAATGCGCGAACTCATCTGCGATGCAAGGCTAGGCAAGCTCGCGGCGACGCTGGCGGGAGTAGACGGTATGCGTATCTGGCACGACCAAGCCCTCTACAAGCCCCCCTTTGGCAACCCCACAGGTTGGCATCTTGATGACCCCTACTGGTCTTTTTTTAATCGTGATAGCCTCTCACTATGGATGGCACTCGACGACGCAACTCTCGGCAACGGCTGTATGTGGTACATCCCCGGCAGTCACAAGACCGCCACGTTCCAAAACTCCGGCATAGGGCAAAATATCAGCGACCTCTTCAAAATCTACCCACAGTGGCGCGAAATCGAATCCGTCGCCGTACCAGTCCCTGCTGGCTCAGCAGTATTCCACAACGGGCTACTCGCGCACGGAGCAGGCGCAAATATGACAAATCGCCCCCGACGCGCCATGACCTGCGGCTATATGCCCGATGGAAGCGTCTTCAACGGAGTGAATAAGAACATCCTACCCGACGACGTTTTCGAGGCACTAAAGCCCGGCGACGTTTTCAATGACGACGCACTCACCCCCCTCATCTGGCATAAATCATGGGAGCAAAAATGAACGAAGGACGCTTAGACCCCCGTGTGCGCCGCTTTCTACTGCCCACACGCATACTCTGGACATCAGGCACAGGAGTGGAACACCCTGAAAACCTTTTGAAAGAGGACGAGGCTACCTGCCACATGCAACCTGCCAAAGACGGCAAAATGGCGTCCGTTCTTCTCGATTTCGGCAAGGAGTTGCACGGCTCTCTACGACTAGACGTTCCCACCACCAGTAGCGGTAAGCCCGCGCATATCCGAGTCCGATTCGGCGAGTCTGCAAGCGAAGCGATGGGAGAGCCGAACAATGACCACACCCTACACGACTTTACGGCGCGGGCAGCATGGATGGGGCATACCGAAATCGGGCTGACGGGCTTTCGGTTTGCGCGAGTAGACCTTCTTGATACCGAAGGCTCCATGACGTTGCGTCAAATCCATGCTATCTATATCTACCGCGACCTACCGTACCTCGGCTCGTTCGAGTGCAACGACGCACGACTCAACAAAATCTGGCTCACAGGGGCGCACACAACACACCTCTGTATGCAAGACCACGTATGGGACGGAATCAAGCGAGACAGGCTTGTCTGGATTGGCGACCTGCACCCCGAAGCAATGGTCATTGGCACCGTCTTTGGCGGACACGAAATCGTACCGCAGAGCCTCGACTACGTGCGCGACAGAACTCCACTTCCCAACTGGATGAACGGAATCTCCTCCTACTCCCTCTGGTGGATACTGCTTCAGTACGACTGGTATCGCTATCACGGCAACCTAGCCTACCTCAAAGAGCAGAAAACATACCTGAAAGGGCTACTGGAGCTGGTGGAATCGCGCATGACGAACGACGGGCGCGAAAAATTAGATGGCGGGCGTTTTCTGGAGTGGCCCACCAGTGAAGACCCCACCGCCATCGATGCAGGACTGCAAGCCCTTGTTGTATTAGCTCTCAAGGCAGGTGCAAGCCTCTGCAAAGTTCTGGGTGAAGGAGCAAGTGCCGCGAAAGCGGAAGCGAGTGCCCACCTCGCCGCGTTATCCCACCGCGCTCCCAGCCTTAGCAAACAGGCGAACGCGCTCGCCGTGCTAGCCGAAATGAAAGACGCGCACGCCACCAACGCCAATCTGCTCTCACAAGATCCCTACCGTGGTATCTCCACCTTTTATGGCTACTACATTCTCCAAGCACGTGCTCTTGCTGGAGACCACACAGGTTGTCTTGACCTGATAAGGCACTACTGGGGCGGAATGCTCGATGTAGGTGCTACCACCTTCTGGGAGGGCTTCGAGCTAGACTGGATAGAGAACTCTACCCACCTCGATGAACTCCCTACACCCGGCAAAAAGGACATCCACGCAGACTTCGGAAACTGGTGCTATAAGAGCCTGCGGCACAGCCTCTGTCACGGCTGGGCTTCTGGACCAACAGCATGGCTTACCGAACACGTCCTTGGCGTAACTCCTGCCTCACCTGGCTTCAAAACGGTTCACGTCCGCCCTCAGCTTGCAGGCTTGGAGTATGCAAAGGGAACCATACCTACTCCTCATGGCGTGATTCGAGTCTCCCACAAGAAACAGGCAGATGGAAGTATTAAAACCGACCTCCAGTTGCCAAACGGGGTAAAAAGAGCATAGGAGAGAAAAGTGGCTTCGTACATACTTGCGTTAGATCAAGGGACGACCAGCTCCCGCGCTATTCTGTTCGATTCTGCGGGGCGAGTCTGTGGCTCAGAGCAGGCGGAGTATCCGCAAATCTATCCGCAACCCGGATGGGTGGAGCATAACCCCGAAGCGATTTGGGAGTCGCAACTCGGAGTCGCCCAGCACCTCCTGCAAAGTAAGCAGGTCAGCGCGAACGAAATCGCCGCTATCGGTATAACCAATCAACGCGAGACCACTCTCCTCTGGGATAAGCGCACAGGAGAGAGTGTCGGAAACGCGATTGTATGGCAAGACAGACGCACGTCACCCCTCTGCGAACAGATAGCAATGCAGGGGTACGCTGACCTCTTCCGCAACAAGACGGGGCTACCCCTCGACCCCTACTTTTCCGGCACAAAAATTCGCTGGATGCTCGACAACATCGCGGGGCTACGTGAACGCGCAGAGCGGGGGGAGATAGCTTTCGGAACAGTAGACTCCTTTCTGTTGTGGAGGCTAACGGGGGGTAGGGTTCATGCAACAGACGTATCCAACGCCTCACGCACCCTGCTCTTCAATATCCACACGCTCGATTGGGACGACGAACTCCTCGCCATTCTGCAAATTCCGCGCTCACTCTTCCCAGAAATCAAACCCAACAGCGACTTTTTCGGTGATACAAACGTATCCTTATTTGGAGCCGCTATACCCATTGGCGGCATGGCAGGAGACCAGCAAGCGGCGACGTTCGGGCAAGCCTGTCACCTGCCCGGCATGGCGAAAAACACCTATGGCACAGGCTCCTTTCTCCTGCTGAACACAGGCGCAGAGGCGCGAACCTCCGCCAACGGTCTCCTCACAACGCTTGCATGGCGGCTCGGTAATACCACAACCTACGCCCTTGAAGGAAGTGTGTTTATTACGGGGGCGGCGGTGCAGTGGCTCCGGGACGAACTTCAAATCATCTCTTCCGCCCACGAAATAGAGGCGTTGGCGGCGAGCGTTCCCGATAACGGCGGTGTCTACTTCGTTCCCGCCTTCGTGGGGCTAGGAACCCCCTACTGGGACGCTCATGCGCGGGGCGCGATACTAGGGTTGACGCGGGGTGCAAGCCGCGCTCATATCGCCCGCGCCACCCTCGAAGCGGTCTGCTATCAGTCTCGCGACGTGCTGGACGCGATGCAAGCGGACTCCGCACAGCCCCTCACAGAACTGCGCGTAGACGGGGGTATGACCCGCAACAACCTTCTTCTACAACTCCAAGCCGACATTCTCGGTATACCCGTCGTGCGTCCCTCCGTCACCGAAACAACTGCCCTTGGCGCAGGCTACCTTGCGGGGTTGGCGGTGGGCTTCTGGAAAGATACGGATGAGATTGGGGGGCAGTGGAGCGCGGAGCGCGTCTTCGAGCCAACCACCACCGCCGATGAGCGCGACTCACGTATGCGGGGTTGGCATCGCGCTGTCGAACGTGCCCGCAACTGGACAGAGTAGTTTTCGTTTCACCCTTTCCTAGTCCTGACCCTGTTGCGATAGCGAGTTCAGCGCACCAACGGCGCGTCCTTTTAGGATTAGGGTATTCTCTAATACAGTAGGCGCATTCAACACAAGAGACTGATATTCTAAAAACATAAAGGAGTGAGGCAAGGTTCCCCCTCTCGGCAAAAGTCTGGGGTCTCCTGCCCGTAGCACTATGAACACTATTCAGTATCGTCACGCCATCATTGGCACAGGTCGTCCGCGTGGTTCGGAGGGTGCGACAGGATTCGGCATGGCGCACAGCCATTACAAGAGCTTCCAAGCCAGCGGGCGGGTCAGGCTCTCCGCTATCGCCGATATTGACGACGACCATGCCCGTGCGTTCTTAGCCGATTACCGAGAGAACGCCGCTATCTATCACGACTACCGTGACCTACTCAAGGAGGCGAAACCAGATATACTCAGCATCACTGTCTGGCCCCACCTTCATGCCGAAATGACCGTCGCGGCTTGTGAGGCAGGTGTTCGCGCTATCCACTGCGAAAAGCCGATGGCAATGACGTGGGCAGACGCGAAGCGCGTGAAAGCCGCCGCTGAGGCGAGCGGAACCATCCTCACCTTCAACCATCAGAGGCGCTTTCTTGAGCCTATCCAGATAGCCGCGAAGATGATTCACAATGGCGAGTTGGGCGAACTCTTACGTATCGAAGCGCAGTGCAACGACCTGTTCGATACAGGGACTCACTGGCTAGACATGATGCAGTTCTTCAATCAGGAAGCCCCCATAGAGTGGGTGATAGGGCAACTAGACTGTCGCGAAGACCGCCGCATTTTTGGCGCGTTGGCAGAAGACCAGTCTATCTGTCATTACAAATGGGCGAACGGAGTGCGTGGCTTAATGATCATGGGGCATGAGGCGAAATGGGACTGCGCGTTTCGCGTCACTGGCTCAACAGGAATGCTGGAGCTACTATACAGTCGCCCTACCCTCCGTGTCCGCCTATCAGGCGACTCGGATTGGCGCGTAATAGAGAGCAAAGAGGGCTTGCACGATGAGGTGTCCATTGACCGCGCCTGCGCGGATGTCATACGTGCTCTGGACGAACCGGGCTACAAACCGATGCTTTCTGCCGAAAATGCCATCCGACATACAGAGCTGATATTCGCCGCCTACTACAGCAGTGTGTATCGCGGACGTGTCAATATGCCCCTGACCTATGAAGGAAATGGACTAGAAGAGATGGTGGAGCAGGGGGCAATGGGCAAGCACCGCTCGGCTTGATAACAGGTAGCCTGTTAAGCGGAACCTGCATATTTCGCAAATACCCGACAGAACCAATTTGGAGGTACTCATCACTCAAGTCAATACGTTGAAGCAGGCTCATTGGGGTATGTAAAGCGCTTCGGGTCAGGGGTTGAAAACCCCTGTCTGGGTAAAGCAAGCGTCTTTCAGACGCAGGTATCCGACGACGGACAGCCTTTCGAGATAGCGACAGGCTTTCCATCCGCAACCGTTCCTCCGTCTGAAAGACGGTTGCACTTCTTAGACGGAGGTTTTCAACCTCCGTCCGAAAGCCTTCCATATCTCAAACCCGCTCATACATACCCCAATGAGCTAAGCGCAGGGGGAGGGTTTACTCTCTCCCAACTCCCTCAACTCCAATGAAACACACCCAGATGAAATAGACCTTATGACTTCGCTTCCAAATCAATCTGAAACCTACGACGTTATCATAATCGGCGGCGGGATAGTTGGGAGCGGGATAGCGCGGGACTGCGCCCAGCGCGGGCTAAAAGTTGCCCTCTTCGAGCGCGAAGACTACGGCTACGGCACCACCTCCCGCTCCACGCGCCTCATTCACGGAGGGCTGCGCTATCTTGAAATGCTCGACTTCGGTCTAGTGCGCCAAGACCTCAAAGAGCGCGAAATCCTGCTCAAAATCGCACCCCACCGCGTTCAGCCGCTTCCCTTTATCCTGCCTTTCTATCGCTGTTCGCTCTTCTATCGGCTTAAAGTGCGCGTTGGTATGCTCCTCTACGACCTACTCTCCTATGATAAAACGCTCCCCAATCACCGCTACCTCACCCGCACCGAAACCTTAGAGATGGAACAAGGGCTGCAAGCAAAGGGCTTGCAAGGTGCCGCGATGTACTACGACTGTCAAGTGGCTTTTCCGGAACGCCTCTGCCTCGACAATATCCTCTCCGCGCAACGAGACGGCGCAGTTGTCTTCAACCACACAGAGGTAGTAGATACACTGAGGGGCACGGAGGGGAGAATCTACGGTGTGAGGGTGCGAAACAGGCTGACAGGCGAGGAACTAGAGTTTCGCGGACGGCTAATCATCAACGCGACGGGAGCATGGGTTGACCGCCTCCTGAATGGGTGGAAAACGCCCCTGCCTCTGCAACTCCGCCTAACGAAGGGGATTCATTTTGCCGCGCCGCTAGCCAACAAAAACGCGCTCGTTCTCTTCTCCAAAAAGGACAAACGCCTGATGTTCGCTATCCCTTGGCTCGGCTACTCATGGATAGGAACCACGGATACCGACTTTGACACAAACCTCGATACGGTTCACGCCCTCCGCGACGAAATCGCCTATCTGCAAGAGACGGTAAGCGAATACCTACCGCAAAGCAACTGGTCGGAGGTCTACTTCACGAACGCCGGTGTACGCGCCCTCGTCCGCGACAACCGCCCTGGCGCAAGCGAATCGGCGGTATCGCGCAAGCATGGCGTACTCCTCCACACTCACGGCGAGGGGCTAGAGGGTATGATAACCGTGTTGGGGGGCAAACTGACCGCCTATCGTGATATAGCGGAGGAGGTTGTCAATCGTGCCTGTGAACTGCTGAAGCACAGGGTGGAAGGGCATACCGGCACCATCCCATTACCCGGCGGCGAACGAAACGACCTAAAAAACCTCAAAGCAGAGGTGGGCAGAGCGGGTAGCGAGTATGGGCTAACGCAAGCGCAGACCGACTACCTCGTCTCTCTCTACGGCTCAGAGGCTTACACCATCCTCAATCGTATCGAATACGATGCAAGTCTGGCGAAACCACTCTCGCCAGACTATCCTGACATCAGGGCGCAGGTCGTCCACGCAATCGAAGCTGAACAAGCCCAAACCCTCAACGATTTCCTGCTACGCCGCTCGCTTCTTGGCTTCACCAAAGACCAGGGTGAGCAAGCCATTCCTGCGATTCTCGAAATGATGGCGGCGCAGTTAAAGTGGAAGGCAGAGAGAGTTGCGGAGGAACACTCCGCCGCCCTAGCCCATATCGCAATAACGCGCCAGCATCGTGAAGTTGTCACAAAAAGTGATCTGAGCACGTAACTCCGAGAGTTTTGGATAGGAAGGTACGTCTTTTAGAGACAGACCTCTCCCTTTAGTACTGTGACAGCCTGCCCCGTTAGTAGCACACGTTCCCCTTCCAACTTCAAACGCAAAACACCTCCCCGCTTCGACGCTTGATAGGCGACAAACTCACTCTTACCAAGCCGATCTGCCCAGAACGGGGTAAGAGCGCAGTGTGCGGAGCCTGTCACGGGGTCTTCGTCAATACCGACAGCGGGAGCAAAGAAGCGCGATACAAAATCGAAATCACCCCCTCCTGCCTTTGCAGTTACGATAAAACCTCTTGCGGGAATCTGCCCTAGTGCTTGGAAGTTGGGAGTAAGTTCACGTACCGACTGCTCACTCTCAAAATGGATTAGTAAATCGTACCGACTCTTATAGACAGCGAGAGGCTCTGCCCCCAGCGCGTCCGTCAACCCCTGGGGGATTTCGGTAGGTTCAACAGAGAGAGCGGGAAAGTTGAGGGTAATCCAGTCGCCAGAACGGGTTGCGGAAAGCACTCCGCTACGGGTTTGGAATCGAGCCTGCTCTGTTGGAGCGAGTGTGCCTGTCTCCCAGAGAACGTGTGCGCTAGCGAGTGTGGCATGACCGCAGAGGTCTACTTCGGTAAGCGGAGTGAACCACCTAAGGCGATAGCAGTCCCCCTCTTTGAAAAGATAGGCTGTCTCTGCAAGGTTGTTTTCCATTGCAAGACTCTGTTGGAACGCATCGGAGAGTGGTTCTGAGAGAAGGCAGACGGCGGCGGGGTTGCCAGAGAAAGGTTTATCAGTAAAGGCATCCACCTGAAAGAGCGGTATTCCCATTGTATTTATCCTTATTGTGTTTTGATACCACTATAGACAGGGGGGAAAAGGCTAAGAGTTGCACTAACAAGCCTCTTTTATTTGAGGAGGCGAAGTGTAAACCTCTTTTGTACACAATTTTACATCTCTTTACAAACCCCTGACAACTCCTGACACCAGAAATCCAATACTGCCCTATACTTATAATCAGAAGATAACTCTTCTCTAAAACACAGACGAAATTCGATTTAACTCAAAGGAGAAAACAGTGAATAACACAATTTTAACACAACGTGGAGTTGCAAAGACGCTTACTATCGGAATGACCGCCCTGCTCTGTATGGCAGGAACTGCGAAAGTTAGCCTGGCATCACAAACAGTAGGATACCATTCAGGAGGCGCGAGCTGCGTCAATATCTCCCCTAACGGTCAGTATCTGATTTCTGGAGGTTGGGACAAACTCATCAAAATATGGAACCCTAGCACAAAAACACTCGTTAAGTCTTTCAAAGGACATACTGCCGTCGTCACCTCTGTTGCCTTCACGCCGAATTCTACGCAGGTTGTCTCCGGTTCTTCCGATGGAACAGTAAAGATTTGGGATGCTGCAAGCGCGAAACTTATGAGAAGCATTAGCGTTGGACCTACTATCTCTAGTATCGCCGTATCGCCTGATGGACTGACCATCGCAAGTGCCGACTATGCTTACAATGTGTGCCTGTGGCAGCTCTCCAATGGCAAAGCAATTAAGACGCTGAAAGGGCATACAGATCGAGTCTTGACGCTTGCCTTCTCCCCCGATGGTAGAACACTCGCCTCCGGTGCCGTAGATGCGACTATTCGCCTGTGGGATATGTCAGGAGGAGCGAGTAAAGCCTATAGCAAGGCGACGCTACGCGGGCATCTTGGCGAAGTAACGAGCCTCGCATTCTTCAAAGATGGAGTTCTCGCCTCCACCAGTTTAGATACTACCGTTCGCCTTTGGGACGTGACAGCACTGAAACTCCTGAACACTGCTGTTCTGCCCCCATCGTGGTCGTGCCTCGGCTTTCACTCCATCGCTGTATCGCCCGATGGAATGAAAATCGCAACAGGCTCAGACGATAGTTACTATATGGTGTGGTGGACGCGTAGTGGTAACACAGTAAAGGTCTACGGGGCACTGAGCCTCAATGGGGACGACACGAATGGAATGGTGTTCTCACTCGACTCGAAGCAGTTGGCGACCTCCAGCGCAGACAGCACCATAAAAACGGCGACAACCTACGAAGTCGACTAGCTCCTACTTTCAACAATAACAGACCAGAACGCCTGCCTCTATCCATTTGGTAGAGACAGGCGTTCTTGACTTTGTAGCTGCTGCTCACCCTACAACCAAGCTTCGCTCTCCGCGCTGAGCGTAACGTGGGGTACAATAGAGCCTTAGAAGACCTCCTTTGTGAGGTTCTAAGGAGAACCCCTTTCGCTATGTCAGAGTGTGTTACCATTATCGGCGGCGGTTTTGCTGGTGTAGAGGCGGCGTGGGCAGTTGCACAGCGCGGCGGAAAAGTCACGCTTTACGAGATGCGCCCCAACCGCAACACCCCCGTGCATCAGACAGGAGACCTCGCCGAACTCGTCTGCTCCAACTCCTTCAAGTCGAATCTGCTCACGAACGCCAGCGGAGTTCTGAAGGAAGAGATGCGCCAACTTGGCTCTCTCATACTACCTCTCGCGCACAAGCACAGCACGCCGGCAGGGGAAGCCCTCGCGGTGGATAGGGTTCCCTTCGCTCGCGAAGTCACTGAAACGCTAGAGGCGCACCCTAATATCACGATTATTCGCGAAGAGGTAACCGTACTTCCAAAAGAGAGACCACTCATCATCGCTACGGGACCGCTCACATCAGACGCGCTTGCCTCTGAGATACTGAAGCTGACGGGAGGCGACTCACTCTCCTTTTTTGATGCGGTCGCCCCTACTGTTACCTACGATAGCCTCGACATGAACAAAATTTTCCGTGCCTCACGACGAGGTAGAGGAATGACCGAACCTACTGCTGACCCTGAGGATGGTAATGTGTGCGGAGGTGCCCCAGAGCCAAGCGCAGACTATCTCAACTGCCCTTTTACGAAAGAGGAGTATTTTGCGTTCTGGGAAGCCCTCTCTACTGCCGAACTCGCGCCCATTCATAATTTTGAGGAGGAGGGCGGCGCAAAGATGGTATTCTTTGAGATGTGTATGCCCATTGAGGAGTTGGCGCGTCGAGGACCTCGCACACTCTCCTTTGGTCCTATGAAGCCGGTGGGCTTAACCGACCCCAAAACTGATCGCCGCCCCTATGCGGTTCTACAACTTAGGCAAGAGAATAAAGAGGGAACCCTTTGGGGGCTTGTTGGGTTTCAAACGCGCCTACGCTGGGGGGCGCAAAAGAGGGTGTTTCAGATGGTTCCGGGGTTGGAAAACGCGGACTTCGTCCGCTACGGTGTCATGCACCGTAACACCTATGTCAATGCACCCCGCCTCCTAGATTTGACCTGCCAACTACGTGAACACGCGGGCATCTATATTGCAGGGCAGATGACGGGCGTAGAGGGCTATCTCGAATCGGCAGCTATCGGTATCCTTACAGGCTTGAACGCCTACCGCTCTATGAACTCTCTCCCTCCCGCGATACTACCCCGTGAGACAGTACTCGGCTCACTCTGCCACTATCTAGTAGAGAGCGACCCAAAACACTTCGCACCGATGAACTCTAATTGGGGAGTCGTACCAGAGCTAGACGGCACTCCTGTTCGCGATAAGCGTGAGAAGGGACGGCGCAAAGGAGAGAGGGCGTTAGAGGCTCTTGAGACATTCCTACAAAGCCTAGAACACGATACCCTCCTCAGGTTAAGGGAAGCAGAGTGAACGAGCGTATCGCAATTTTAGGAGCGGGAAGTTGGGGAACTGCCCTCGCGCTTCTCTTTGGCACGACGGGCAGAGCTGTTACCTTATGGGCACGTGACACGGCTCTTGTGGGGAGTATCCGAACTGCCCGTGTCAATACGCGCTACCTGCCCAACTTCCCGCTCCCTCCTACCGTTGCCCTTAGCGCAGATATTGCGGAGACAGTAGCCTCTGCGGACACACTTATATGGGCAGTACCTAGCGGGGCATTTCGCGAAGTCACACAACAAGTTGTGCCCTATCTCGCTCCTACCACTCTCCTTGTATCCGCTACGAAGGGGCTTGAGGAGGGTACCTGCCTGCGTATGAGTCAGGTTCTCACTGAGATTATCCCTGAAGCATCCGAGCGAACGGTTGTCTTGTCGGGTCCTAACCTCGCCCTAGAGATGGCGAGGGGCGTTCCCACTGCGGGGGTAGTCGCCTCTGCTAACCTCGAAGCGGCTCGGCGTGTGCAGTCACTGGTCTCTGGTCTCCCTGAACCCACCTTTCGCCTCTACACAGGGCAGGATGTGGTGGGAGTAGAACTCGGAGGGGCAGTTAAAAATGTGATTGCAATTGGGGCGGGTATCTGTGATGGTCTTGGTTTCGGCGACAACAGCAAAGCGGGGCTTGTCACTCGCGGACTAGCGGAGACCATGCGACTTGGTATTGCACTTGGCGCAGAGACGGCGACCTTTTTGGGGTTGTCGGGTGTGGGCGACCTCTTTGCAACGACCAACAGCCGCCTCTCGCGCAACTATCGAGTGGGCTTGGGACTAGGGCAGGGCAAGCGCCTGCCCGACATCCTACACGAACTAGGTCAGGTGGCGGAGGGAGTTCCCACCACACACGTTGTCTGCGCCCTGTCCCAACGCTGTGGTATCGAAATGCCTCTGTGTCAGGCACTCTATTCGGTTCTTTTTGAGAATCGAGATGCGCCTCAAGTTATCCGCGAACTAATGCTTCGCCCTCCGAAAGGGGAGTACTCGTAATGAGCGATTGGGAGTTTGAAGAGGACGAGACCGTTCTCATAACTGCGGAGATATACCACTACATCGTTGAGGCGGAGCAGGCGGGGCAGAGGCTGGACATCTTTGTCTCCTCTGTACTACCAGATGCTACACGCTCTGCCGCACAGCGTCTGCTTGAACTGTCCGCAGACTCGGAAGAGGGTGTTTGGGTGAATGAGAAACGCGAGAAGGCGAGCATGAAGGTGCGGGCAGGCGACAAAATCAAGGTCGCACGCCCTCCCGCAAAGCCGATAGAGGTGAAGCCTGAAGCGATACCACTCGATATTGTTTTTGAGGACTCACAGATGCTGGTTATCAATAAGCCACGCGGTATGGTGGTACACCCTGCTCCCGGTGCGGAGTGCGGAACTCTTGTCAACGCCGTTCTTTATCACGCAAAAGACCTCTCAGGAATAGGGGGAGCGTTGCGCCCTGGTATCGTTCACCGTCTCGATAAGGACACGAGCGGCTTGATAATGGTCGCGAAGACGGATGCCGCACACCACTCTTTGCAGGCGCAAATTCAGAGTCGAACGGCGGAACGACGCTATCTGGCACTGGTGTGGGGCGTGCCTAAGTACCAACACGCTACGGTAGACGCACCTATTGGTAGGCACCCAAACGACCGAAAAAGGATGGCTGTCGTCACCGAAAGCCGCCATGTATCACGTACTGCTCAGACCGAACTATTTGTACGCGAGACCTTCAATGGCGCGTTTACGCTGATGGAGGCGAAACTCCACACTGGGCGCACTCACCAGATTCGGGTACACGCCTCCTATATTCGGCACCCCGTTGTGGGAGACCCGCTGTATGGCGGAGTGCGAACCGTCACCGCCATTCCCTTCACCAACCCTCAGCGCGTTCGGCTAGACGAAGCCATTGCCGCACTAGAGGGGCAAGCCCTCCACGCCTTCTCGCTCGCTTTCAACCATCCCACAAGCGGTGAGCGTCTTGCGTTTACGGCACCCATGCCCCCTGTCTTTCAAAATCTGATGGATATTCTACACAAAATTACGACAGAGTAGTGTGTACTTGAGATAGGCTCTGTTTGAGAGAGGACGCACAGGCGGTGATGACAAGAATAGGCCGTGTGCTAAAAAATTAGGCAAGTGGGCGCACACCGCCCTTCCTTCCCATACCAAATCCAACGCGATACACATCTGGCACTTGAATCTTCCTCTGTTGTGTAATAATAGCGCCTGTTTCGTCGAAGTCAAAGAGTGACGGGTTTATCTGAATCTTGCCTTGTTGTGTAATAACGCCTAAGCCTTTGAGGTCTTTTAAGATGCCTTCATACCCTTCGTTCAGGTGTTGAGGTAGTAACTTAGCGTTATCGTCCTCTGTCGAATTCCGAAGCGTCTCCATGATGCTACTTTGTTCCCAGAGATTGATTATCTCATTAGGCTTGCAGGGTACGATAAGTCCGCGCAAAGGTTGCGCCACCTGCTCAACCCAGGGGTAGTCCTCAACTATCTCCCCAACGCGAATACGCGATGCCTCCTGTACTCCCTCCTGAATACCTCTATAGTACAAGGCGTTTTTTTCTGGCGAGGAGGTGTAATCAGCGGCTTTTTTTAGAGCCGCGATAAAACTGCGAGGGCTTACCTGATTACGCCCATCAAGGAGGTGACTAAGGGACTCTCAAAGTTTAAATCGTTCCACTCTTAATTGTGTCGGGGCGGATTTCGACAAACCATTTCCCCAATCCCGGAAGGCGGCGCACCTGGGTTTCTAAAACCTTCATCGCCTTCTGTTTTAAGCGAACGCCTG
>JAPLCR010000186.1 GCA_026392135.1 Armatimonadota bacterium | reverse complement strand
GAAAAGCCCTCTATCACTATCGGCAAGTTCCAGGATACAGGGCGCACTATCAACGTCGCGGAGTGTGAACGTTTACTGGTTCCTACTGTACGCCGCCCGACAGGGGGACGCGGTATCCTTCATGGCGACGACCTGACGGTTAGCATTTGCGCCTCACTCGCTTCGCTTCATCTACCCCCTAATGCGACCTCGTCCATCAACGCTATCTACCTTCGACTATCCGAACTGTTTTTACGCGCCTTTGAAAAGTTAGGTATTGGCGCAAAGATAGGGGAGGGGAATCCACCCTCTGTGTCGAACTACTATGGCGATTGCTTCCTTATCGCGAGTTCCGCTGATATTGTCTCTGAACGCACGGGACATAAGATGCTTGGCTCCGCTCTGTTTCGTCGCGGCGACTTTATTATTCAGCAGGTCTCCATTCCCTTGTACTCGAACGATATGTATTATACGTTGGGCGAAAGGCTTTTTGTCGGGGGGAGCGGTCTACGTAGCGGGTGTGAGGGGGCGACACTGGATGGCGAGGCGTTGAAGGCAGTTTTGAAGGAGGAGGCTAGGGAGTTCTTTCGATAACCCATCCCTTCCGTTATCTATAAAGAGAGGTGATACCGTGTTTGAGAAGATGAAAGAGGTTCTCCAACAGAGATTAGCGGGAACGCACGAAGAGGAGGCTCTACGTCAGCCTAAGCGAAAATTTCTGCTTGTGGAGAGTGATAGGGAGTTTCGTAACTTTGTGCGGGACTACGTGCTGGACACCCCTTACGATGTCGTTCTTGTATCTAGCGGGTTGGAGGCGCTTGAGAGGGTTCAAGCGGATGCCTTCGAGTTTTTGATGATAAGCGCTGTTCTCCCGGATATGGACGGCGAGGAGTTGGCGGGTATGCTCTCTGCGAATGAGGCGACGAAGCGGCTTCCTATTGTAATGATAATGGAACAGCCATTTCCGCCGCAACCCAAGTCGAGGAATATCGTGGCGTGTATGGAGCGTACTTTGAAGCACGATATTTTGCTGGCGCACATCACCTACTGTTTTGGGCGGGTGACGGAGGTTTGGGCGAAGGGAACGTTCGCTTGATTTTGCTTTGTTGTGGAGGTGTTTTATGCCGCACGTACCAAAATATACGTCAATACTTATAGTAGCGGACGATGAGCCGACTTTGGCGACGCTTCAAACCTGCCTTGAACGGGCGGCGTATAACATTGAGGTGGCTAGAACGGGGGCGGATGGCGTTGCGCTCACCCTCTCGGAACAGCCTAACCTTGTGATAGTGGACTCCGCCTTGCGAGATTTGGGCGGTTTGCGCGTGCTGGATATTATCCGAAAGACTCCGGGTATCGAGAACACGCCCGTCGTGGTTCTGATTCCTGAGTTCCCGGAAGACCTCTCGAACCTTATGGGGGGGCTAGAGGCGTGCGTCGAGAAGCCTCTGGATGGCGAGCGAGTATTGGAGGTGGTGCGGCGGCTCTTGGATAGGGCGGATGAGGAGGCGAGGCAGTATGCAGAACGGAATAGCGAGAAACTCAGGGCGGGCGCGAAAACGATACTTGTCGTTGATGACGAGCCGCAAATTG
>JAPLCR010000420.1 GCA_026392135.1 Armatimonadota bacterium | reverse complement strand
AGGCACATTCTGCCCCCTTCCGTACTGAATCTTCACTATAACTACTCTGACTAATTCCAAAATTAGAGTGCAGTTTCCTGCTCGCTCAGCATTCGGCGACGCAAAAAAGCTGAATTGAAACACCGTAACAGTGTATCCGTGAAGTGGGGTTATTTTATGTGCAAAATGGTTAAACAAAATTCAAGCAGGAGATTCCCTTTCGCTACCGAATATAGATTCCGTACTATGAAATTTATTCTAAAGGAGAACCGTTTGTGATGCGTACACGCAAACTAATCATAACTTGTGCCACACTCTTCTCGCTTACCTTAGCAGTGGCACGCCCCGCGAACGCCGAGGTAAAACTGCACAACCTCTTTACAGAGGGAGCCGTTTTACAACGCGAAAAGAGAGTCCCGATATGGGGTACAGCGCGAAGCGGAGAGCAGGTCACTGTCGAAATTGCAGGACAACGGATACTGACCACGGCAGACAATGACCGCTGGATGGTATACCTCAAACCGCTCAAAGCAGGCGGACCTTACACCCTAAAAGTGCAAGGCGACAATACGCTAGAGGTCAAAAATATCTATGCGGGAGAGGTGCCCCTTATAGCCGCAGAGAATGGAGCCTCCGCCGTTGCGGAAGCCAACGACCCCGACCTCCACCTATTCCATGTTCCCAACACCGTGAGCTACGAACCGCTACGTGAAGTGAGCGCGAAGTGGACTCCCTGCAACCCCGAAACGGTAAAAGGATTCACCGCTGTCGGATACTTCTTTGGGCGGATGCTACGCCAGAAACTGAAAGTCCCCGTTGGGCTGATTGAGACCGCATGGGGCGGTACTCCCGCCGAAGCGTGGACGAGTCGGGATGCGCTTCGCGCTAAACCAGAACTCGATGGCATGGTCAGAGTACACGACGACCAACGCGCCAAGTATCCTGCCCTCAAAGAGGCTTATGACCGCGACCTCCAGAAGTACCAGAAAGACCTTGAGAGATCGAAAGCAGATGGCACCGCAGAGCCTAAAAAGCCTCAAGAGCCGGGTAACCCGCTCAACCCGTGGGGTCCCTCCACGCTCTACAATGGGATGATAGCACCGCTGCGCCCTTACGGTATTCGCGGGGCGATATGGTATCAGGGTGAATCGAACGCAGGGCGTGCCTATCAGTATGGGACGCTCTTCCCTGCGATGATTCAGAACTGGCGTGACGATTGGCTACAGGGCGATTTTGCCTTCTACTTTGTCCAACTCGCGCCTTGGGCTCCTGCCGAGGCAGGCACATGGCCCGAGTTGCGTGAGACACAGCTACGCACCCTCACAAAACTGAAAAACACAGGCATGGCGGTCATCACCGATCTCGGTGATAAGACCGACATACACCCGCGCAAAAAACAGCCTGTAGGAGAGCGTCTTGCGCTCTGGGGATTAGCCAAAATCTACGGGCTACCTGTCGAGTACTCAGGACCTCAGTTCGAGAGCGTTGAGTTTAAGGACGGTAAAGCATACGCCACCTTCTCGCATATCACAGGCGGACTCTCTACCTCCGGGGACGGTACGCAAGGGCATACTGAGCAGGTTCTCGGCTTTGAGGTACTAGGTCCCGAAGGGCGTTACTACCCCGCACAAGCCCGCATTGAAGGAAATAAGGTGGTACTCTGGAGTAAAGAGGTTCCTGCCCCCGTAGCCATTCGCTATGGGTGGGATAACTACCCAGTGGTCAATCTCTTCAACCGCGCAGGGCTTCCCGCTTCGCCCTTCCGTACCGACGACAACCCCTATATTACCAAGGGACGCTAAGGAGACTATCACAGCACGAGCGTGTTGCTATTTCAATATTACAACCGTCTCTACAGACAGTGCAGAACTGCCCCACATCCCCCTTCCTTAATAGGAAGGGGGAATCCGGTATTACGAGGGCATATCAGGGACAATAAAAAGCTACCGTTCATTCACGCAAGCAACCTGTTACCTGCCATGAAAGGCTATCCCATGCAACAGAACAAAACGGCACCCGTAAAGCCTAGCTTCACTCTCAATCGCCGCAGTCTGCTGACGCAACTCGCTTCCGGCGTGTTTATCAGCACAACTAATATCTCCTTTGCAGAGGAGTTGACCCGCACTCCTGCACAAACGGAGGGTCCTTTTTATCCCGACAAAATGCCTCTCGACACCGATAACGACCTGCTCGTCATCAACGATAACATCACCTCCGCAGTCGGAACCGTGACCCACCTTACAGGGCGCGTACTGGATGCAAAAGGCGACCCTATCCGCAGTGCCGTAGTAGAGATTTGGCAAGTAGACGGCAAAGGCTCCTATCTCCACACCAAAGGGGCAAACAGTACGAACGGCGGAGTCAAGGACTCGAATTTTCAAGGCTTCGGGCGCTTCCTTACTGCCTCTAGCGGCGAGTACTATTTTCGCACCATAAAGCCCGTACCCTATCCCGGGCGCACTCCGCACATCCACGTCAAGGTCAAAATCAAGGGGCAGGAGGCGTTCGTCACCCAGTGCTATATCAAGGGAGAAAAGCGCAATGAGACGGACGGTGTTCTGCGCGACATCCGCGACGCGAAGGCGCGAAAATCTGTCATTATTCCCTTTGAACCTGTGAAAGACTCTCAGATAGGTGAAGTCAAAGCGCACTTCGACATTGTACTAGGCTTTACGCCCTCTGCGTAGCCACGCACGGAGGACTCTATCGAATGCCAAAACCTACACCTCTCACAACAGTGCTTGTTGCCTTGGGAGGCTTCTGGTTGAGCATAATGCCCCTCCTCCCGATACCTGCTTTGAGGCGTGATGGACAGGCAACTGTCACCGTAGAGCGGCTCCCAAACAGTCCCATCATCACGCCTCAAAGCGACCCAACTCTCGGCACGAACATCAATGGTCCCACACTGATAAAAGTTCCCCAATGGGTCAAGAATCCGCTCGGTGCGTACTACCTTTACTTCGCCGACCACAAAGGAAAGTATATTCGCCTCGCCTATGCAAACCGTCTTGACGGCGTGTGGACTGTCTACAAACCAGGAACGCTCCAGCTCAAGTCGTCCCATTTCACCGATCACATCGCCTCCCCTGAGGTTGTTGTGGACGATGAAAAACACCAGATTCGAATGTACTATCACGGCTTAACTCCCGAAGAGAGGGCGCAACACACCCGCGTCGCCGTCTCAACAGACGGGCTGAGTTTTAGGGCGATGCAAGAACCCGTTGGGCGGGCTTCCACCTACTGGCGGATATTTCGCTATAGCGGCTACTGGTACGCACTGGCTATGCCCGGCAGGCTATTTCGCTCGAAGGACGGTCTCACCCCCTTTGAATTAGGTGATCAACTCTTTCCCTCTAGTCCTACGCAGGTTCACAGTGCCGTACTCGTAAAGGGCGATACGCTTCACGTCTTCTATACGCGCTCCGGTGACACTCCCGAACGCATTCTCTACTCAAAAGTAGCACTCGGTAAGGATTGGGAAAACTGGAAGCCCTCTGCCCCGCAGGAGTGTTTATCCCCCGAAACTGAGTGGGAGGGCGCGAAATTACCGTTGAGCGCAGGGCGCATTGGGGCACTTGACGCACCTATTCACGCCCTGCGTGACCCTGCTCTGTTTCAAGAGAGCGGTAAGACCTATCTACTCTACGCCATCGCGGGAGAGTCGGGCATTGCTATTGCAGAAATCAAGATAAAGGACTAGGGGGGGCTATGCTCAACAGTGTCGCTTGCGGAATAGATGTCGCGCAGAGCAAAGAGTTTCTGCCCCTGCACGGCTTGCGAATCGGGCATTGCTATCGCGGAGGTTAGAGCAGAAAAGTAGTCGTTTACAACCCTTCACAGGAGTAATTTTGTATGCCAACCGTAGACTTTGAAACTTCCATTTCCGACTTTCTTGAGTTAGGTCGGAGGCTACAATCTATAAAACCGCTTACAGGCGTAATAGTTCTGGAGGAGCTGACTCAATGGTATCGCGACGTTCGCGTAGAGGGCGCTTCGTTTGAGATGGATGATATGCTGTTATTGCAATGGTATGAAGACAAACCGCTTACCCTGTCTGAACCTACGGATATTCGCGGCATCCAGGATGGCGTGTTAGAATACAGTGAAACAGAACTCCCCTCTCTTGATTTTGTGCGTCAGGTTTTCGTACATGGGCAATATGAGGATGGCGAATTTGAGGGTGAGGAAATAGAGTTCGATGACGGAGCGGTGCAGATGAGCATCGCCCTGTATTATGAGCAAGCAATGGTCGAATATCCTAGTTCATACCTCTGGATAGAGACCCCGGGCGAAATTGGCGAAAAGAAAAGCGCATATTTGGCTACCCCTTTTGTCGCCGCCCTAATAAACGCTCCCGCCTCAAAGGTAGTTGTTCATGTAGGGCATTGCGGTTAATCCACATTGCATTCCTCGCATCCATTTCGGAAAGGATTAGGGGGAACTATGCTCAACAGTGTCGCTTGCGGAATAGATGTCGCGCAGAGTAAAGAGTTTCTGCTCCTGCACGGCTTGCGAATTGGGCTGATAACCAATCATACTGGGCTGAACCGCGATGGAAAGGCTACGGCAGACTTGCTTCGCCAAGCACCCGGTGTGCAACTCCTCACCCTCTTTAGCCCAGAACATGGTATACGCGGCGCGTTGGACGAGAAAGTACTGGACGGCATAGACCCCGCGACAGGGCTACCCGTTTTCAGCCTCTACGGAGAGCGCGTTAAGCCAACGAAAGAGCAACTGGATGGGCTGAACGCGCTCGTCTTCGATATTCAAGACATCGGAACGCGCTTCTACACCTACATCAGCACGCTCGGAAATACGCTCGAAGCCGCCGCAGAGCGCAACATGACCTACATCGTCCTAGATCGCCCGAACCCCATCGGCGGAACTCTGGTAGAGGGATGTATCGCCGATAGCGATAGCCTGAGTTTCACCGCGTACCACCCTCTTCCAATTCGGCATGGTATGACTACAGGAGAACTCGCCCAACTCTTCAAGGCGGAGCGTAAGCTCAACGTCAAACTAGAGATTATTAAGTCGGAGGGGTGGAAGCGAAGTGATCTCTGGGACACGACGAACCTGACATGGGTGAATCCTTCGCCCAATATGCGTTCACTTACACAGGCACTCCTCTATCCCGGCATCGGTCTCCTCGAAACGACGAACGTCTCTGTAGGGCGCGGCACAGACACTCCGTTTGAAATTGTAGGCGCTCCGTGGCTGAACGGGCGCAGCCTCGCCTCCGAACTCAACGACCGCGACCTGCCCGGCGTGCGTTTTATCCCCATTCGTTTTACGCCTCGCTCCAGCGTTCATGCAGGAGAACTCTGCGGCGGCGTTCAAATAGTCATCACAGCGCGACACCGCTTCGTACCCGTCTACACAGGCTTAACTATTGCAGAGACGCTTCTGCGCCTCTTTCCGAAAGCATGGGATACCGCGAGGTACAACGCCCTTCTCGTAAACAAGGAGGCGTACCACGCTCTGCTTGCTGGCGCGACGGCAGACACGCTTATCAAAAACTGGCAGAAAGATGTGGCGACCTTCTCAAAGCGCCGCAAACCCCACCTCCTCTATGGCTGATACTGAGTTTGATATTATTGTCTATGGAACCGTCTGTCTGGACGCTATCTGGCGGCTCCCGCGCCTACCCGCGCCGGGCGAATATGTCGATATTTTGGAAGAGCGCACAATGGTTGGCGGTGAAGCTTCTGACACCGCGATAGCACTCGCGAAGTGGGGCGTGCGCGTGGCTCTGGTAGGCAATGCGCTCGGCGACGATGAGGATGGTAAACGCCTTCTCGCGCTGTTTGAGCGAGAAGCTCCCGAAATAGACACTCGCTTCCTCACTATCTCCCCCACCGCAACAACCCCCTACTGCCTCTGTATGGCGACCCCCGACGGACACCGTACGATGATAGGCAAGGGCTTCAATGAGATGGAGTGTCCTTCTCTCTCCCCAGAACTTGCACGTTCGGTGAAACTCTTCACTACCGACCCCAACGCTTATGAGGCAGGAGTTCAAGCCTGCCTCGTCGCGGCGGAGGCGGGCGCGAAATTAGTTCCTATGGACTTCACCCGTGACGCAGAAGTGAACCGCCGCTCCGCCATAAATCTCACCTCCTCTGCCCATGTCGGCGCAAACAAACCACTCTCCGAATACGCCGACTATGCCACACATACTCGCGATACGTCAGGACGCGCCTGTATTGTGACCTGCGGCGAGGAGGGCTGTTTTGTTGCGGAGGCAAACACACAAGATCCTGCTGTACACGTCGCCGCCTACAGTTTGCCCGAAGTAGTGGACTCGACGGGCGCGGGCGACACCTTCCGTGCAGGGCTACTCTATGGAGAGTTACAGGGCTGGGAGCTTCTAAAGACGGCGCGGTTCGCCTCCGCAGTCGCCGCGCTAAACTGCACAGCGCTAGGCGGATGGGGGGGCGCGTGTTCGTTGGAGGAGGTCGCGAAATTCCAGAGTAGAGAGAGTTCACCACGTGCAGTTACGTGGTTTTCTCCTAAATGAGTAGAGTGAAGCAAGAGATACGGGCGTTTTTGTAGCAATCGGTAGTATAATGATAAAGGCATCTTTAAGGACACCTTTTGAAAGGAGGATACAGACGGCATAAAGTCGCTCGGCAGAGGCGGCGTTGTCTGTAAAAAGGAATGAACATTGTCATTCTGGGTTGTGGGCGCGTTGGCTCTTCGTTCGCTAGGCTCATGTATGGAGAGGGGCACACAGTCACCATCATAGACATACAGAGCGAAGCCTTTCGTCGTTTGGGAACCAAGTTCAAAGGCAATCGTATTGTGGGAAACGGAACCGATGAGGATGTGCTACGCCGCGCTGGTATCGAAAAGGCGGATGTTTTTTTCGCCGCCACGCAGGGCGATAACCGCAACATTATGGGCGCACAAATCGCAAAACACGTCTTCGACGTACCCAAAGTAATCGCCCGCATCTACGACCCCATTCGCGCAGACCGCTATCGGAAGTTGGGCATAACTACCCTCTGCACTACGACTATCGCGGCAGGGCTACTGCACGACCATGTACTAACGGGGGATTGGGGCTTGGCTAAAGACTATTCTCAAGACTACCTAGACTCGAAAGTCTGATTTTACGAAAGATTGCTCTCTTTTGGAGATGTCTCCACAAACAGGGCAGGAGTTACAGCGCGAAATGTATATTATCATCGTAGGAGGCGGCAATGTAGGTTACTACCTCAGCAAAACACTCGCCTCCGCAGGACACGAACTTTTACTGCTTGAGAAAGATAGAGGTCGCTACCGTACTCTCTCGGAAGAGTTGGGCGAAATGGTGATGCAGGGAGACGGCTGTCAGGCAGACCTCCAGTTGGAGGCGGGCTTCGGGCGAGCTGATGTAGTAGTGGCGGTATCAGGCAGTGATGACGACAACCTAGTGGTATGCCAAATGGCGAAAATGGAGTTCAATGTACCGCGCACGATCGCCCGCATAAACTCACCACATAACGAAAGCCTCTTCCGCAAACTCGGTATTGATGCCACGGTAAGTGCGACGAAAATCATCTATAACCTGATTGAGCAAGAGGTTGGCGGAGGAGAAGTCATTCCGCTCGCGGCTCTTAACCGAGGCAATATCGAGATAGTAGATGTAGAGATAAGCCCCAAATCGCCCGTTCTACATCAGGAAATCAAATCTCTTCAGCTTCCTCCAGAATCGCTTATCATTTCGATAATTCGAGATGACCACGCAATTCTGCCGGGCGGAGACACACGGTTCGAGGCGGGAGATAGTGTTATTACACTCGTCAACGCCGAACACGAACACGCCCTACGCGACATCTTCGCGGAGGGTTAAATGGGAGACCGCTTTCCATGACAGCAGAGCCTGTGCAAGCGAACCCTCTAAATATGACATTGGAGTCTCTTGCTCTCTCAGAGACTCCAAACCTTTTGCGCGGCTATGCAGCGCAGACTCTCACGATACGCCTAGAGCGAATGCTCTCTCATGCAGACAACGTTCTCGCAGAGGACATGGAAGCCCTCAAACAGATGCGCGTATGGTCTCGCCGCTCCCGCGCCGCACTCGATATTTTCGGGGTCTGCTTTGCAGAACAGCCCTTTGCGACACTCGCAAACGAAGTCAAAAACGTAACTCGCGCACTGGGAACCGCACGCGACTTAGACGTAATGATAAGCAAGTTAGAGGCGATGCAAGAGGGTCTTTCAGAAGAGCAGCAGAGCGGTATACAGTTCGGCATAGACCATCTACAAAAACAGCGCAAGAGTGCACAACCTGCGGTGGTGGAAGCCATAGAGCATTTGAAACGATTTGACCTTGCGAACCGTTGGAAGGCTCTACAGGTACTCCCTGCAAAGCCCGCGCCAAAATCAAAAAAACTGGCAAAAAAGATTAGCCCCCTGCGCCTCACCTGCCAAGAATCACCTCTCAAAAATGGAGCGCGGGCAGTACAGGTACGATGTGATGAACTTCTCGCGCACGAGTCATGCCTTACCGACTCAAAGCGCGTATTAGAACACCACGAGATGCGGATAGCCGCAAAACGCCTTCGCTATACACTAGAGATTTTCAAAGACGCATTTATGGACGATGCTTATGCCCCAACACTCTCCACACTTACGAAACACATTCGCGACCTACAAGAGTTTTTGGGTGACATTCACGATGCCGATGTGCTTGTACCCCAACTCATCAGCCCTCTCATGCAGATGTTACAACAGGGGTACGATTATCCCCACATCGAAGAGTTTCCTGTGGGAGTCGACAGGGTAGATTTTCACGGGTTGGCGGGTTTGATAGCCGCTTGCCAAGCTACGCGTTCAGTGCGTGAGCAGTGCTTTATCGACCTACAAGCCCGATGGCAGACACTACGAGACTTAGAGATTTTTGAACAGACAACAGCCCTATTAGGGCTGATACTTCAAGGAGGAGACTAGTATGGAAGACGCACTCAATCCGCCGGCTCAGCCTGAATCGTCCGAAACTCCCTCTGCCCCAATAGAAACGCCGCAACCCCCGCTTAGTGTGGCGGATATTCCGGGTCTGGGACCTATTCGCATTCGTGCTCTACAGAAAGCAGAGTGGACGAACCTCAAAAAGCTGCGTGGTGCGAGCGTGGAGGTGCTATGCGCTACAGTTCCTGGTATGACAGGCGTAAAGGCGCAGTATATTCTGGACTACCTCGCCCAGTTCCCGAACCTCTCCGGGAAACCTCCTAAACCGCCCAAGCAGGAGAGCGTTACCACCGCACAACCCTACGATGTAGAACCCTCTCCTCTTCTGCGCCTCTGCGTAGATGCTCTATATCGTATCGCAATGCTTTACGACTCTCTGTTAGAAGAGGAGGCGCGTCCTAAGTTACTTCGCGAAATGAAACAGATAGCAAGCAATGTAGATATTATCGCCTACTCAAAAACCCTGACGAGTGAAGAGACAGAACGAGCGGAAGGATGCCTTCTTGGTATCTGCCAACAGATAGACGATAGCAGAAAACACAAACTGAGCCGCAAAACTCAGGCTGAACTCGTTGAGAATCTTGCCCCCTACTCCCTTATCCTTGCCGATTTGATTTAGAAGGAGGCTACTTTGAGTACCGGACGTTATGCCAGTATTGATGTAGGCACCAACTCCGCAAAAATGACGATTGCGGAGATATCCGCGATATCCACCACATGGATACGCGATGAATCGGTGGTAGCACGTCTTGGAGAGGGTATGCAAGGTACCCGCAAGTTTCTGCAAGAGGTTCCGATGCGGCGCAATATTGATGCGCTCAAGGGCTTTGCAGAGATAGCGCAACGAAGCGGTGTCTCAAGTATTGCGGCGGTGGGTACAGCGGCGCTACGCGATGCCGAGAATAGTGACGAATTTTTGCGCCGTGCCTACGACACAACAGGGATTAGAGTAGAGGTCATCTCTGGTGAAGAGGAGGCGCGTCTCTCCTATCTCGCGGTACGCTTAGACCCACACTGGAGCAACTACCAAGAGTTAATCGTCATTGATGTGGGCGGCGGCAGCACAGAGGTTATTTTTGGGCAGGGCGCACGCATTGTTTCACGAATGAGCGTGAATATCGGCGCGGTCAAACTGACGGAATCTATTCTGCGCTCAGACCCGCCCACCATTACCCAACTGTCCAACGCAAACATAGAGACGGGGCAACAGTTCGAGCGCGTCCCACTAGGATACGACCCTCATGATGCGGTAGTTGTAGGGGTAGGCGGGACTATCTCGAACCTCTCTGCTATGGAGTTTGGGATGTTCGTCCTTCCAGAAAAACTACACGGATTTGAACTCACACAAGACGCTATAGAGGATAGAATGGAGCAGTTGGCAACTCTTACCATTGAAGAGCGGAAAAGAGTTGGAGGTTTAGACCCCAAACGTGCCGATATTATATTAGGAGGTGCTATTTTGCTCTCGCAGGCATTAGCGCGACTCAACACTACGAAAATTGCGGTTAGCACACGAGGGCTACGCTGGGGAGTTCTCTACGACCGTTTTCTGCCAAAGGAGTGACTATCATGTCAGGAAGCGACCTTAAATCGGATGCCATCCTAGAGTTAGCGCGGCGTTACCACTACAATGCCCAACACGCGCATCAGGTAGAGTGTTTGGCTGGAACACTCTTCATGGAGCTACAGCCGCTTCACCGCCTAGGAGCGGAGGAGCGCAAACTTCTCGAATTCGCCGCAGTTCTCCACGACATCGGCTACTTTGTAACGTCTCGCGGGCATCACCGGCACGCGCTTCAGATGATTATGCTGGAGCCGCTAACCCCTTTCACACGGCAAGAGAAGGGGATTATTGCCAACGTTGCCCGATACCACCGTAAAGTCTTACCCACTATCGAACATACCGCCTACGCTATTCTTACCATAGACGATAGAGTAAAGGTCAATCTTCTCGCCTCCATTTTGCGATTAGCAGATGCGCTTGACCGTTCCCATCAGTCTCTAGTCACAGAGTTATCGTGCGATATTCGCCACGACCATATTATGATTCACATTACAGCAACGGGAGATATGGTGGAGGAGAAGCTCGCGCTATCCAGAAAAGCCGATATGTTTCAGGAGATTTTTCAACGTGAGGTACAGTTGAATATTCGATGTACAGACACCCCAAAAACGGAACTCTCTCCCGTTATGATTTAGCGCAGTAACGGCTCCGTTGCTTACCCACTCAGTGCCCTTCAATAAACCCCTCTCCCGCCATCGGGCGAGGGGTTTTGGGTTGCTACATTACAACACCCCTTCCTGTACATAGTCGGGAAGGGGCGTGTAAGGGGAAATATGATTTTATACTGCAACGAACAGGTACTACGGCAAAATCAACTCTGCGATAGTACT
>JAPLCR010000258.1 GCA_026392135.1 Armatimonadota bacterium | reverse complement strand
TGCTACCCCCGCTCGACTTGCATTTCTTAGGCACGTCGCAAGCGTTCGTCCTGAGCCAGGATCAAACTCTCCATAGAAGAGTCTTATCTTCAATACCTACATAAATGTAGATATGAAACTAACATTGTGAAACACTGGCTCATCGAACCAAACTTACTTTATTAAAGCGTAAAGCTCTGGATATTAGTACGCGCTCGTGAATACTTAATTAAGACTTGATTAAAGTCTAACCTATTACCTCACTCGCGACTCTGAAGGATCATATCTCAGCGAAAGCCCTACGTTGGGGGTCTCTCGCCTTCGCTTCTTAACTCGTCTCTCCGTTTCGGGAGGTCTCTGTTCGGAAGCCTTCGTATTATACACCTGACATTCTCCAAAGTCAAGGGTGAATTTTCAAATAGTTCAAGTCTTTTTATTGGGGTGTTTTAAGTCGCTAGAGTCTCTTTTGAAGTGCCCCCTATCTCATTGTCAAACTGCTTCCCTGTCCCGCAAAGAAGGAATCGCAACCTGCCCCCTTGAACTGCACCTACTACGGCTCCGTTCGTAGCACCTTGTGGAGACACCTTTTGAACCGCTATACAACTACTGTGTTTGTCCTATTTTGCCTCGTTCTAGGGACGATTACAGTGGCAAAACCACCCCCCAATAACACCGCCATTCCTGCTTTCGCCCATATCGCAGGGGTCTGTGTAGGTTATCAAGCTATTAAGTGTATGGAGCGTCTGATTGGTAAGGGACTCCCTAGTACGGGCGGTCACCCAAACGGAGTGCGGCATTGGCGGGCGCGAAGGGCAGACTGGTATATCCTCAGCGACGGGTTTAACTATGGCGGCTCTGAACGCGGTAGGATGGTTGAACAGGTAACGCTCACTATGGACTCTATGCTTGACAAGGATAAGTGGAAGCAGATTCCCGTCACGAAGTGGGCGGGGCACAGGCTGGGGTGGATGGGGTGCGTCTTTCCGGGAATGGCTTGGAGACAGGCACTAAACGCTGTTGGCAAACGGCTACCTAAACCAGTGTGTAGTAGAGATAAGAACAGGGAGTGCAGGACTTGGAAAAGCATGGGCTACCAGAGGTTAAACGAGCATGAGTATTATGTTGGTTGGGAAGCTCACGTCTACGTTCAGAAAGGGCTTATTATCCGTATAGATGTCTCTTACGATTTAGGTAGGTATACCGCGCCCTAACGCCCTATAGGAAAGACCTGTGTAACAAACAGAATCACCGATAGAAGGATAAGCACGATAGTCGTAGTCCAAGCGATAACATTGAAGGTACGGCTGTTTGTATGCTCACCCATAAGCCGCTTGTTGTTCACAAGGCGCAGCATCAGTATCAGCACAATCGGTAAGAGTACGGCTCCTACAACATTCGGTAGAAGAATAAGGGCGGTAAGGTTCTTGGGGAAGAGCATAACCAACAGAAGGGACGTAAAGATAAGAAACGTAAACGTCCCTATAAAGAGAGAGGCATCACGGGTACGCCGCCCCAGTGCAGACTCCCAGCCCAGTGCCTCCGTCACCGCGTAGGCGGTAGAGAGCGGCACGGCGATAGCCCCAAAGCAGGAGGCGTTGAAAAGCCCAAGCGCAAACAGCGTAGTCGCAACTTTGCCCGCCAACGGTGTGAGGGCTTGCGCTACCTGCCCCGCGTCCTCTACTTGATGGATCCCTGCCGCAAAAAGAGTCGCCCCACAACAGACAATGATAAAGTAAGCCACAAAATTTGTAAAGAACGCCCCGAAAAGCACATCTATTCGCGTCGCTTTGTACTCACTTGCCTTCACGCCCTTATCTCGCACTGAAGACTGAATATAGAACTGCCCCCAGGGAGTAATGGTCGTACCTACTACGTTTATAATCATAAACACATAGGCATTTATAGGCGTGATCGATTTGAAGTCAGGGAGCAGTGTCTCCTTTAGCACCTCCCCCCAGTGGGGATGGGCAAGAAACGCACTTATGATATAGAGTAGGTATACCAAGCTTGCACCCAGCAGTATCCGCTCAAGGCGTTTATAGGTTCCCCGCGTCACAAGTGCCCATATCAGTACAGCAACAAGCGGTAATACTACGAACCGAGCGGCAGAACCCCAGAAAATCTGCGTAGCAACCAGTATTCCAGCAAACTCCGAAACGGTAGTAGCAAAGTTGGCAACCAAGAGCGCAAACATAGCAACAAACGTTACCCGCACCCCAAACTCCTCCCGAATTAGGTCGGCAAGCCCTTTACCAGTAACGGCTCCCATACGGGCGCACATCTCCTGCGCTACCCCAAGCGCAATCGTAGAGAGCACCAGTACCCAAAGCATGGCGTAGCGGTACTGAGCACCTGCCAAAGAGTAGCCGAAGATGCCACTAGCATCGTTATCGGCGTTGGCGGCGATAATGCCGGGTCCCAATATACTAAAAAAGAGATAGATTCGGCTCGATAGGAAGCGTCGCCGTAGAGAACGAGAAATCATTACGTTATCTCTCTAACGGAGTAGCTACTCAGAACTCTCTATATATGGAGAGTGATCTAATCACCTTACAGACAAGTCCTTCTCACAAATTGGAGGAAGGATGCTCGATGAGGACTGAGTAGTAACCTAATGGACAGCATTAGGTCTCTGAGTACAGGCATGACAAAAAAAGATCACACCTATACGGTGCGTCATCAAATTTGAGAGATCGTCGCGGGAAGCAAGAAGGGTGCGAGAGCGTTCAGGGTCAGCAGGAGAACCCTAACGCACTCTCTAACGAGGGAGCAAATAGGGGTAGTCCTGCCACAACGAGTCCGCGCCTTCTGCGTTGCCGCGACGACCGTGCGTACTGTGACTGGAATCGGATGTCATCTGTTGGTGCTGGTTTCTATGTCTCTCCATCAAAACGCCGTGCTAACCAGTGCAAGGGCAGGGAGAGATTCATACCACACATAGTATACCGCCATAGCCAAATAAAAACGACGTTGCAGTACAGATAAATTTGCGAAAGAGGAGGAGGCTTAAAACCTGTCCTACACAACCTCTCTGCGTCTAAAGATAGAACAATTTTCAAAAATTCTCCTGAATAACGTGAGTTCGGGATAAGGCATCGCTCTGATGAGATAGAAACGCACTAAACCATATCTCTATTGGAACACCACGAATCCGATTTTTTGCAGATACTGCAACACAAAGCCCATTTCTAGAAGGAAGCACATCCAATAATGGACTCTGGTCGCACTAAAAGACAACAGACAGCAACTGCTGATAGGTTGTTATCCCGAACTCACGTTCCTTACTCATGATTACGCACGCTAATCTCAAAGGAGCCACGTTTCGAGGTTAGAATGAGATAGTCCTGCGTAAGGTGAGTTCCTTAGTCTCAACGTAACTACTCACCCTATATTTGCCACTATATCTGGATTTTTTTCTACAAATCCATCTAAATGTAGTACCACAGGGTGTTTTTCACACGCGAAATCAAGCCATTTTGGCTTCAAGCACCACTTT
>JAPLCR010000651.1 GCA_026392135.1 Armatimonadota bacterium | reverse complement strand
CATTGACAGGGTACGCGTTCCTCTCAGAAGAAGGTAGCAGAACCCGCTACAAAAAGCAAGGGCTCCGAGAGTAATCTCGGGGCCCTTTGCGTTACGTGTTTTTGCTCTGGTTTCGCTCCTGCCGTTCGCGGGACAGTTTCAAGAGTCGGCGTAGAAGACCGGACAGTCCGCCCGACTGGCGCTTGCCCCACTCCGCCAGCTCTTCGTCCAATATCACGTTGTAACGACGCTGCTTGCCCTGCGGAACGCGCCCTGTTTTCTTGGGAAGATTACTCATAGTCGCTCCAGTGTAGCAAAATCCGATGAAATTGTCACCGTGGCGTTCCGGCGATTTGGCTCACTGAAACCCTTGACGAATACAGAATCATTCTGTACTGTGAGGGTGTCTTATAAGGTTAACTCACCCTATGCCTGATATTTCAAGACCCTCTCAATTCGCCCTTCCCGAAGTTGGCGGCGAAGCGAAAGAACTCGGCACAATCACAACTCCCTACGGAGACGCTGGCGTTTTCATAGGGCGCTACCCCTCTGGAGGGGCGCTCTTCGTGCAACTTGTAGACCCCGAAAACGGAGGAGACTTCGCAACCTTCTCCGTGAACCTCCCCAGAATGAACCACCTGCTTCGTGAACGCGAATTCTTCGCCAAAACGTGGAGTGAGAACTGGTTCATGGTCTCTCCTCTTCTCGTGAGCGGATGGTTCGAGGATACCGGACGGCGCGTGCAAAGCGACTGGGCGGAAGTCCAGATATGGCGGATAAAGTAAGCGCCTTCCAATTTACAACGAAATCGACAGGCGCATTGCGGCTATGTTATTCTTGAGATAACACCTGCAACGGTACTCCTCTCGACATATTTCCTCCTGACCGCTCCCCGTTCGAGAACCTTATCGGCAATCTAACTCCCCTCTATGTCCACTCCCCTTGCGCCCGCCTTCGTCGCTCGACGAAGCGCGAAACGCGAACCTCTTGTCCAGCCCTTCCTCAAATGGGCGGGCGGAAAACGGCAACTCCTCGCCGCCATTCGACCACTCATTCCCACAAAAATTGACCGCTACTACGAACCCTTTGTCGGAGGAGGAGCCGTTCTCTTCGATTTGCAACCTCGAAGCGCAGTTATAAACGACTGCAACGCCGAACTTGTCAACTGCTACACCATGATTCGCGACCACCCGGAAGAACTGTTTCTGGAAGTCGAGAAGTTCGCCAACACCCGCGAAGCCTTCTACGATATTCGCGAAAGGGACAGGAACCCGGACTTTGTCTCTCTCCCTCCTATTGAGCGTGCGGCGCGACTCCTCTACCTCAACAAGACCTGCTACAACGGACTCTTCCGCGTCAACAGTCAGGGACAGTTCAACGTGCCCTTCGGGAACTACAGGAACCCGCTTATAGCCGACCCCGCCGTCATTCGCGCCGTCAGCAGATACCTCAACGCTTCTGGCGTCACCTTGCTCAATACCGACTTTGGCGAAGCCTTGAAAGATACGAAGCGCGGTGACTTTGTCTATATGGATCCACCCTACGACCCCGTCTCCGACACCTCCTCTTTCACAGGCTACAACCTCAACGGCTTCGACAGGGCGGAACAGTGTCGCTTGAAAGAGGTTTGTGATACACTAACGACACGAGGGGTGAAAGTCCTCCTGTCCAACTCCGACACTCCCTTCATCCGGGATCTCTACGCCTCAAAGGAGTACGCCATCCACACCGTGCAGGCGCGAAGGAATATCAACTCCGTCGCGGCAAAGCGGGGGAAGGTGGACGAGGTGTTTATCCTCAACTATTCCGTCTAATTCAACTCTCCGGAAAATGGGTTCACAGTCGTCCAAAAACGATGTCGCATGGGAGTCGCTCTTCGCTGAGCGGGATATTCTTGGCGATGTGGACAGAAACGGGATGCATCTCATCACAGCGGAGGCGATAAACAAGAGGCGCGAAGCGCGTCTCATGACGAAGTTTGACCACATCGTCAACCTCCCCGAAATCTTCGCGAGGAACGGGTTGAGCATCCTGCCGAACTCCCGCACTTCGTATGTGATAGGGCGTTTCGACTGCTACCAGCGGCTCTCGGCGCAACAGGAGCCGGAGATAACCGAGTGGGCGTTTCCCGACTGGATACAGTCGCTCTCTCCCGACGACCTCTACTCGGAATCGTCGGCTCTGCTCTGCGCTCAGCACTCAGGTCTGCTTGCGGATGTGTTGGACGACGAGAATATCGCGCTCACGGTCTTCGGGCGTATGTCCACCGGAACCTTTGACTTCTCCATTCAGGAAAACGGGAGAGACCAGGGAGCTGAGATTACGCCCAGGATACTGACGGTGGACAGGGCGCAATGCGAGATTGACGGCGCGTTCGAGAGCGCGAACTCCTTCGCAATCCTTGAGGTGAAGAACGAGGAGGTGAACGATTTTCACATACGACAACTGTACTACCCGTATCGCCTGTGGCGCAACAAGATGAGCAAGCCAGTAGTTCCCGTCTTTCTCACCTACTCGAATGAGGTGTTCTCGTTTAGCGTCTACGACTTCGTTCGCCCCGACGACTACAACTCGCTGGAGTTGGTAAAGCGGAAACGATACCAGATAGCCCCTACCGAGATTGAGATTTCGGACATACGGAGACTGCTGACGCAGACGAAGATTGTTCCTGAAGCGACCGATATCCCATTCCCGCAAGCCGACCGTTTTGAGCGGGTGATAGACCTTCTGGGGCGACTGTACGCCGCGAACGGGAGTTTGGAGCAGGAGGAGATAACGACGAACTACGACTTTGACCGCCGCCAGACGCAGTACTACACGAATGCCGGGCGGTATCTGGGGCTCATCGAGCGAAAAGAAGAGGGCGGGGCGGGAGTGTCCTACACGCTCACTTCTCCGGGGCGACAAATCATGAACAAGACTCCTAAAGCGCGTAATCTCGCGCTCACGGAGATAATCCTGTCGCACTCCGTGTTTCGCAAGGCGGTCGAGTATTACCTGACCCATGCGGCGGCGCCGCCCATCGATGCGATACTGGATGCGATGCGGGACGCCGCATTGCCGATAAACGATACAACCGGGGCGCGACGGGCGCAGAGCGTTCTCGGCTGGGTGCGCTGGCTTATGTATCTTACCGCTTCCGGGTAGTTTGTTCTTATCTGAAATACTAGCGTGCGCGTTTAAGCAACGGTAGTTGCAAATAGACGCCATTTTCTTTATGCTAGAGAGTAGTCTGTGGATTGCTGGCGCGAAGGGGCAATTTTGACAAAGGACAGCCGGTGGCGGAGGGCAAAAGTTCGATTAAGCTCCCATATCCCGCTCCATTTCGTCTTTATACCCCCAATTCGCTCCTGTTTCTGGCTCTCAGAGAGCGTTTTGTCGAGTTCGATTGCCTCATATTCCGCCTCTAAGGGTTTGTACTCCTTCTTCACCTTCACCAGCAATGGATGCGGCTTCAGGAGCAGGTTCTCGCCGTCCCATGTATATTCCGTCCCGAAGTTCTCAGCGATAAGCCGTTTCATCTGTACATCCTCCTGCTTTAGCCACTCTTTTGCATATCTCATATATTCAACAGCGTTCAAGTTCGCGTCTCGCGCCTGGTCTGTTCCTACCTCCACCTCTTCAAGCGCCAGATGAAGCCGTTCGCGCTCTAATACCAGTTGAGAGCGTTTCGTTTTGTATACTTCGTCATCTATCAGATCGCGCATACGCATCCCCAATAGCGCGTCCAACTGCTGGTCGGCTCCTTGCAAGGCGCGGAGCCGCCCACAGATAGAACTCTGCGTGCATCCCCATCTCCGCTAACTGCTCCGCTATCTTCTGTTCGAGGATATCTTCTCGCACTCCGTGTTTCTTTCGCGGACATTGTCCCTTGCAGTGATAGTAGGTGTAGGAGCGACCTGAGGGTTTAGTTTTCACCGTAGCGGTTATTTGCCCCTTGCAAAAAGCGCACTTAATCAGCCCTGTGTAGGGAAGCGTCTGGGTAGTGCGCGGTCTTAGAGGATTCTTCCTTCCAAAAAGCTTCTGGGCTCTCTCGAACTCGTCTAGCGTCACCATAGGCTCGTGCGCTCCCTGAAAGAGTTCTCCATCGTGGTAGAAGTAACCCGCATAGAAGACATTGGAGAACATTCGGCATAACGTGTTGAGAGCTAGAGGCTTATCCCCTGTTCCATCTTTACGAAGGGCAGTTCGTAGTCCCCAGTCATTATTTATAAGGTCGAGCAGGTGAGGAAGCGTGTAACTCTCCGTTAGAAGCGCGTCCCACGCCCTGCGGATAATAGGAAAGCGCAGTTCGTCCTTGCTTATCGTCCGCTCTCCCTGGTCTTTATGTTTGTCATTGACATAGCCCAGCGGGGCGCGATGAGGATACCAGCCCTTCTTGATTTTATTCTTCATGCCTCGCTTCACGTCCTCAGAGAGCTTCGAGGAGGTGTACTGGCTCTGGCTGAGAGCTATCTGGAGCATCATTATCCCCTCTGGCGAGTTGTGGAAATAGTAGTTGACGAAGTGGAGTTCAGGGAGAATCTTCTTGCGAAGCCGAAAGCAGATTGCGGCGGCGTCCATCTCGTTCCTTGAGAGGCGGTCAGGGTGCCATGCAATAAGACCTCCTATTTCGCCTTTATCGATACGAGCGAGGATGTCATCGAAGCGAGGGCGTCCGGGTTCTTTGGCGGAGTGAGCGTCTTCCACGACTTCGAGTTCCACTCCAAGTTGTTTCGCCAGAGAGACTCCGAGACTGGTCTGATTCTCTAAGGATTGTGCCTGGCGTTCGTCTTCTTCGGTGGATTTTCGGGAGTAGAGAAGGAAGGGTTTGTTGGTTGGCATTTGGGGGGATGAGTGACGAGATAGACGAAATGGAGGGTGCGCGTCGCCAGTTCCAAAGCCTCAGCATCCGAGAGTTGGACGCCTAAGGTTTGGAAATGGATTTCTTTGAATTTTGCGACTCCTTGAGGAGTGGGAGAGGGCATGACAGGATGCGCCTCCTCCCTTACCTGATTCAATACCTTCGCGAGAGAGTTTGTCAAGGGCAGAGGCGAAGTCTATTCCATACCGAAGGGAACAAAGGTCAGGGCGACCTTCTGGGTCTCAGCGTACCAGAGGCAGGCGTAGAGAAGCGTCGGGTTATCGCGGAACGCCTCTAGCGTGAGCAGGATTGCGACCTCTTCCTCAGATTGACGATTTTGCATGGAGGCTTGTCGAACTGCTTCTATAAAATGAGGCGCTTCCTCCTGTATGAGTTGGAGCGCATCCTGGGAAATTGAGTTCATGCGGATTGAGTTTACGAATAACCTGGCATAGTGGTTTCGCGCTCCCCTCCGAGAACGAACTGTGTTTTGTTGGTGCGACCATCCTAGCAAAGAGCCTTCCTCAAAACAAGGTCTGTAAGCGACAAGCGATTCCATCACCCATGCTACCCTATTTCTCTCAATCAAAAGTTAATGCCTTACAGGTAGGATTGCTTACAAGCAACCCCATTCGCAGGGTTGGTTTGCGGGAGTTACGCTAAAACCGTAAGACTGTACAGAACACCTTATCGGCAATTCACTTTAAGGAGGAGCATGAACCCTATTCGCAGACGAGCGAGAAATCGTATCCAACAGATAATGATACACACCAGCCGTTACAGTTTCATGGGACAAGCACGGTTGGCGGAGGATGCCGGGGTCTCTCGCTCGGCGCTTAGCCGCATTCTCTCCGGTCAATCCAACCCCTCCTTCGCGCTCGTCATGGCGTTACACACGACGCTCGAAAAAGAACTGGGCAAACGCATAGACCCTCGCGAAGTTCTTTCATTGGACGGGACGTACCCCACTCCTTCCGTCTGCGAGCTCGTTGGATGTAAAGGTTGCCTGCCCGCCAACTTCTACGACAGGGCGGACAATATCAAAGAGGAGTTCAGAGAGGTTCCGTCCGGACAGTGGTCGATAGCGCCAAAGGAGGAGGTATGAAACAACACCAGTAGTTTGAAGTCTCTTCCCTCGACGCGGAACTTCACATCTCCTTGCTCTCCCTCTCGTTTCATGCTTTTGAACACTGCATTCGCGACCTTCTGACCCGTTTAGGGTATAGCGAGGTGAGGCTCTTGGGTCGCACCGAGTGGCGACAACCTACAAAACATGGCGGTCTGGATATGGAAGCAGTCTCCACAACAGGCATTACGCAGGCGCGTATCGCCCTCCAACTCAAACAGTACCGAGACCGTCCCGTTTCTCGTAGATTTGTAGACGAACTGAGGGGGACCATGTCTCGCACTGGAGCCACGCATGGGCTTATTCTGACGACCTCTACGTTCTCCAAAGCCGCCAAACGCGCCGCACAAAACGCCCCCAGGTCGCCGATTCGACTCGTGGATGGCGAGGAGTTGCTACATCTGTTGCAACAATATGGGGTAGGAACGTATATGGCGGATGATAAAAATGGGCGGATAGATTCGAGTTATTTTCACTCACTGGAAAGCCGTTATCCGTCGCGCTCTAGTAATTCTTCCTCGAAAGCGCTAGAATCCGCCCGATTCAGAAACACGGTTGCGAACGCTTCTATTCCTAACCTCTCAGGAGGCTCTATGCTCTGGAGAACTCATGCGCTTGGCGGAGTCGCCAGTCTCTTTTTACTGCAAGCCCTTCCAGGCGGAACAGCGGGAGCCAACTTTGGAGTCCTCGCAACCGTCGCGGTGCTGGGAGCGTTACTGCCTGACCTCGATTCCGTTCAGTCCAAAATCAAGAGCTTGCGTATCGGCGAAATCCGCCCTTTCGCTCCGCTTGCCAATCTCCTCCATGCTTCGTATGGACACCGAGGCGCGCTTCACTCGCTTACGGGTCTCTCCATCTTTGGTGTACTCGTATTTCCTTTTGCGATTGTCATTGGATGGCAAATCCCTCTCTCGCTCTGGTTAGGGTATGCCAGTCATCTGGCTCTCGATGCCTGCACTCGAAGCGGGATACCGCTCTGGTCTAAAAGCGTCGACCGGGTTCATCTGCTACCAGAAAAACTGCGTTTTGTAACGGGTTCTATGGAGGAGGAGGCTCTGTTCGCGCTGTTAGGGGTAGTGGTGATACTCTTGCTCCTTCGCTACCTTCCTCTCACCTCTCAGCTGTAAACTCCGTTCCATGCCTCTGGTTCTCTCACCTTCTTTAGTCGCTTGAATAGATGCAAAAAGCCTCTCCGCCGAGAGGTCGAACAGGAGGTGCTGCCACACAGGTCAACTACGCGCTATCCGACTCCCTAAGAGAGGCTGACATGAACATAACACGGTACCGAAAGACCTGCAAACTGCGTTGCCGATACGCAACCAACATGACCTTTTGAACCATAACTAGCCGTTAAGAAAGGAGGAAAATGTCCTACCCAGAAGAATCCAGCGCCTGAGCCGGCAGAACCAGCAAAAGAGTGCACATCAAAAGCCAAGCCCTTTGTGATAGAGATGAGGCGAGTGGAAGAGGGCGCAGGCAATCATTTTCGCCCCAAAACAGCGGTTATCCTTACGTCCGCTCTGCGTACTTCCGCTCTTATCGCCCTACTCCCAGAGGAAGAGTTCAAATCCCTCTTATGCCTTCTAACCTTTGTGAATGCCAACGGGGACTGTCTGCCGACGCTTTCCCAGATAGCGACGGCGCTTGGAATACCAGAGGGCAAAGCGAAAGCGCGATTAGAGCGGCTACAACAGTTCCAATGGCAGGGGAGCCCACTCATTCATCGCCTCAAACGGGAAATGGGGATGGATGCCTACACTCCCTCCGGGCAACTACTTGAAGTCCGACACGCTCCTCAAGCCAATAGTGCGGAATCCAGTGCAATCTTCGCTCCAATGGCAACTCGTGAGGCGGTGATAGCCCATTCAAGAGCGAGGTATGCGCGTAACAGGGAGGAGGTCGAGCGAGAGATAGCGGAACGGAACGGTTGGGAAGCCCCGCCAGAGTTTGCAACCGAGGAGGAGAAGGAGCGCAATGAACTCCAACGCCGTCTGTGCGCCACCGGAATACCTAGAGAGCAAGCCAACGAGATACTGGAGCAGTTCCCTCCTGAGCGGATTCGCCGGCAACTTGATTGGTTGCCCTATCGCGGTGCAAGGTTCCC
>JAPLCR010000160.1 GCA_026392135.1 Armatimonadota bacterium | reverse complement strand
TTTGTCTGCCCAACACTGGGGGGCGACCCCGTAAAGCTGGGGGCTGATGGTCTTCCCGTGAACGCATTCTGCTCTTACGGATACTCCTTTGGCGGAGTAGGGCAGGTTCCTTCTCCTGCCTACTTCAAGATTCCGCTGGAACTCTTTGTGCGCTTGATTGGTCCTCTGTTAGGTCCTCCCTACGATACCAACAACCCACAAGACTTCTACCTTGCAGGTCAACCTTTGGCGCGTTTAGGTACACCTACCGATTCCGTCGTCTCATTTTGTAACTCCTACGGTGCACATCAGGGTATTAAAGACTCCGATGTCGTACCGCAGTCACTCGGAGGAAATGGACGCAACGAAATTGGAGCAACCCTTGCAGTGTATGCGGATGGACACGCAAAGTATAAGACGGGTACTTTCTTTGACCTTGTGAAGGTCGTGCTACACCCTTTGAACCAGTAGAGGCGAAGTAATGAAATCGCAAGTAAACCCTGTTATTGCAGTCGTGGTTATCGTTGTTGTTGTGGTAGTAGTACTAGCTACTGTCGCAATGAAGACGGGGCGTAACACAAAGCGTCTGGACACCGGCTTAAACACCGAACAGATGGAAAAAGACCCTGCGAGTGCTAGAAACAGGCTGGCGAACGAAGTCCAAAAGTACAACGAGACTAAAGGAAAAAAGTAGTCTATTCACTCTCCCTAGAGGCTGTTTTTTAGCTTCTAGGGAGGTTTTGTCTATTAAGGCGTATTTAGGAGAATGCTACTACCTACCTCACCCCGTGAACGAACTGAGTGGATCCTCTCCATGCGGGGCAAGAAGAGCTTCGTACAAACCCTCAAACCTTACGCCTCGCTTTGGGAAGAGGAGATAGGCGTGAACGGCTCGCCTGTCTCTACCGATACGCTCTTCCTCACCAACAAAGAGTGTCCCTTTCGTTGCCTCATGTGCGATTTGTGGCAGAACACCCTTGATGAGCGCGTACCTTTGGGGGCTATCCCCACTCAAATTCGCTCTGCCCTCGCACAACTCCCACCCGCAAAACAGATAAAGCTCTACAATGCGGGAAGTTTCTTCGATCCCCAAGCCATTCCTCCAGAAGACTACCCTGCCATTGCCGAACTACTCACCCCGTTTGAGCGCGTGATTGTAGAGTGTCATCCCGCTTTTGTGGGGGAACGCTTGCGTACTTTTCAGAGTCTACTTACCGCAAAACTTGAAGTGGCAATCGGACTGGAGACAGCGCACCCTGAAGTGTTAGAACGCCTGAATAAACGCATCACACTTGCCCAATTTCAAGAGTCGGCGCAGTTTTTGGCAACGCATGGAGTGGATTTGCGTGTATTCATTCTATTGCGCCCGCCCTTCTTGTCCGAAGAGGAGGGGCTATACTGGGCACAGAGGTCGCTAGACTTTGCGTTCGAGTGCGGTGCGAGTGTCTGTTGCGTTATTCCCGTCCGCGGCGGTAATGGGGTGATGGAGGTTCTAAAGGAGCAAGGAGACTACGCGCCCCCCCAGATTAAAACGCTGGAGACCGCCCTTGAGTACGGGTTGAGCCTCGGTAAGGGGAGGGTATTCGCAGACCTTTGGGATATTGAACGCTTTACGGGCTGCGGCTGTGATACGGCACGCATCGCTCGTTTAGAGGCGATAAACACCACGCAGAGGATACCTGCGCCTATAGAGTGCTGTGTTTGCGTGAAAGAGGAGTAGTATGCAGGATCGAGATGTTGTTATTGTAGGTTCAGGGTTCGGGGGCTCTCTTTTGGCGATGGTTCTCCATCGCTTGGGACTACGAGTTACGCTTATAGAGCGTGGTAAGCACCCACGCTTCGCGATAGGAGAGTCTACAACGCCCTTAATGAATCTGTTGATAGAGCAGTTGGCGAAAAAGTACGACCTACCGCGCCTTTTGCCTCTTACTACCTACGGCGCATGGCAGGAGGTGTATCCTGACGTGGTGTGTGGGAAGAAGCGTGGTTTCACCTACTATCACCACAAGCAAGATGAGCCTTTTGTACGTGATGCGGAGCGGCAAAACGAACTACTTGTCGCCGCGAGCCCTCACGATTTTGTAGCCGATACGCACTGGCTACGTGCCTCCGTAGACCACTTTTTGGTACAGGAGGCGGTTTTCATTGGAGTAGATTATCAGGAAGAGACTTCGCTCATGGAGGCAGATAGGACTTCTGATGGCGTGGTTCTGCGAGGAGAGAGGCATGGGAATCCCTATACAGTAAGGGCACGGTTTTTGGTGGATGCAACGGGACCGCGTGGGTTCTTGAGTCGACTGTGGAGCCTGCCCGAACAGGGGTTTGCGAACTACCCTAAAACACAAGCCCTCTTCTCCC
>JAPLCR010000585.1 GCA_026392135.1 Armatimonadota bacterium | reverse complement strand
CACCATCCCACGCATCTGCTCGGCGGGAGCATGAGGAAGCCGCGCAAAGCGTAGGGTGACCAGCCAGCGCGGAATCGAGAGAACTACCGTTTTGCCAGTGACTCCTGCAGAGAGTAGTGCTTCGCGCATTGCGTTGGAGAGTGCGGTAGACTGTCCGGCAGGGTCTTGCCAGAAGGAGGCGGGTAGGCTTGCGCTTCCCCTACGGAGTATCTGCCCGTCGCCGTCTCCCCCCCACTGCACCTCCATCACACGAACGGCAGTGGTTCCGAGTTCTATCGCAATAACATTTGAGTTGGGCGTAGTTTTCGCCAAGTCACTTCCTCCTAATAGGTCAATGCAGGTTCGTTGGTTGTGGGGCTATCCAAGACAGGTAAATCAGGCGCGGCTCCGATAGACTCTCCAGAGCCGGGCATAGGGAGCGAGCGCGGCGGAACCCAGTATGCCCAACCGGGTTTACGAGAGACTTCGCCCCATTTCAAAATACGAGGACCATTCTCCGTCAACTCTACCAGAGCAGAGTAGGCGGTCAGCCCTTGTTGCCCAGGCACGCGCACTTTTACACGCACAATATAGGTAGCTGATTTTGTGGTGAGATAGGGGAGCGTCTGCGCGTACTGTTTCCGCCCCATTTCTTGAATTACAAATAGATCTCCAATAGTCTGAAACACTTTACCCGCTTCACGATAGCCTAATATCGCATCGAGAACTTTTCGGGTCATGCCTGGTATTGTCGCCAAGACCTCCGCTGGAGCGGTATTGACGTTTACTACACCGGCACGAGTTGGGATGTCATCGAATGTAATTTTGTCCGCAATTTTTTGCATGACAGCGCGAGTAAAGCCGGGTAGAGAGAGCATCTCGCTCAGGCTACGAATTGGGTTGCTAGGCTGTTTTGGGTCGCCTGGGTTCGCGTTGTCATCCGCCTTCGGAGGAGCCTCTTCATTGGGATTACCTCCCCCGTTTGGCGGTGGGGCTTGTCGTGTTCCCATCACAGAGCGAAAAATTCTGCCCGGGCGCGGTCGTCCAGAGTTTCCGGGGCGTGGTCGCCCCCCTCCACCGATGCCCGAAGGATTGCCGCCGCTCGGAGGCGGGTTCGTTGTAGGAGGAGGACCATTTGTAGGTGTATCCGTTGGGGGCGTGTTGCCTCCGCCGTTCGGACTATTGTTGTTACTGGAATTTCCATTACGAAGCCCAATCACTGCCTGAGCCTGCTCTGAGGTAAGCCCCGCCTGTGTCAGATCTTGCTCGGTGGCGGTGTTGACATTGACGCGTGCCGCTCCGTCCGCAGAGGCGTTACGTTCGGTGGAGTGCGGGACAAATAGTTCAATAAGAGGCAGTTGACTCTTTTGAAATATATCCTGAAAATCCTGCATATCCGTCTGTGGGTTTTGCCCATTGGGGCTATTCGGGCTATTCGGGTTATCGCCGGCAGGGTTGTCTCCTGATGGGCTCCCCCCTCCATTCGTTGGGGGAGTTTGCCGCGTCATGCCGCTACCTTGCCCCAACGTAGTGTTAAACCCATTCGCGCCGCCGCTCATGCTTGACATCTCTGCCGAAACAGGACTCCCTGAGAGAGTTCCATACAGTATTTGAGGGCCCATGCCCTTGACGAGCAGAGTCTCCTCAACACTCTCGAACGGGGCTTCTTTACAGTTATAGGGCGTAGGGAGCGACTGATAGTAGTCGGATTTTCCACCTCTGGCTTGCGCGGCGGAGAGGTCTCCTTCCGATCTCCAGTCTATGAGATAGCTCACGAGGTCATCGTTGTTCTGAAATATCGGAAGACGTTGATACCACTCTTTATCCATACTGTTCAGGCTTAAAAACGCGCCTGTGTCGACCACTTCGATTTTCACGTAAGCGTCGCCCATCCTCCTCCACCCATTACCGTCCGTCTCTTCGGAAGGTGGTATAATTCCCCACGTCCCACCGTTCTTACTGGTCTGTGCCAGTGCCGCCATTGCGTAGTTGACCGCGCCCCGTGCCGCCATAGAGCGCTCCACCGAGTGCATATAGTTTGCGCTAGAGCGTATTTCACGGCTTGCGGAGCCTGCAAACGAAAGGGCTAGTACTGTGAAAATCAGCATGACAAGGATGACTGGCACGAGTGCCTGCCCGTGCGAACGGTGTCTATTCATCTGTAGAGTGCTGAATTGCATGGTTTCCCTGACTTAGTTTTAACCCATCCTCACGTAGAGGCAGAATTAAGGGCTTGTGCCACTTCCTGGACTATTTGGATTACCAAGGTTACTATTCCCGTTGTTGTCGTTCGGGTTCGGGCTGTTGTTCCCACCGTCGCTACTGTATGTCCCTTGAGTTGGAGGCGGCGGTGGTTTGGAAAGCGGTTGGGTCGCGTGAATTGGAATAACGGTTGTATAGGTAGAGGGAGAACCATCAGACTGCCGTATCGTGATAGTAATCTCTACCGCACTCGGAAGCATATCGTCTCCTTTTGTCTCCGAGTTGTTACTTTTCGAGTTGTTACCGCCGTTGCCTTGCCCACTTGCTCCAGCACCTTCTGTTTTTTGATTTGCCTGTTGGAAATCCCAACTCTGTCTCCACTGGCGACTCTCCGCATCCCAGAATCGTAAGCGAAACTCTAGCACGTTCCGCGCAATAACCGTCTCTGGTAGGCTAGTCTGTTGCGCGAGTAGTCTCAGGTTCGGAACGCCGCTATGTTGCCTTGACACTACCTTGGTTTCGGGGTCGAAGTCATAACGAATCATCTCTACATCCGACTGCGGCGGCGACATCCCTTGACCATTGGGAGAGGCGGGTTGCGCCGTGCTGGAACCTGTATCATCGAGTTCTGGCGCGTCTATTCGGTGGAGAGAGGTCGCTAAGGTTAGCACTCCCATGTTCCCAATACTGCTGTTTGCGCCGTCCCCTCCATTCCCAATAAAAATGGAAGACGGGTTTTGGGTTGAGGCGAAGGCGGCTTGTAGGTCGTGACCAAGAAAGCTGAGAAGCCCTCGCGCATCTGTGGAGGCATTGAGCCTCTGCTGTGAGCGTTGGGAGGCTTGAAGCACGGCAGAGACGGCGAACGTGACAGCGGTCATAATCACACCGAACATCGTCAGCGCGACAATCACCTCAATAAGGGTGAAACCCTGCTGCTTATTAGCTACGAGGCGCATTACCACCCCCTCCGCTTTTCTTTGCGCCATCACTGCTCTTTTTTTGGCTCCGCTCTTCACGTTCCGCCGTCTCTTGTGTTGCGTCGTAGCGAAGATAGGTCGTGAATTCCCTGCGTTTTGGGTTGTCTTCTACGCCCTGTTTAATGATGATGGTCACTTGATAGAGTGAGCGAAACTCCGAGGAAGCAATACGTTGCGTCCAGCGATACCCTACATACTCATCACCAAAATCGCCACTCTGTTCACCGGGCGCGAGCCTTTCAGGGTTTGTTTCGAGTTGGCTAATATGACGTTGGGCAAGGACGGCAGCTTTCTGATAGAAGTCGGCACTTCCTGTCGCTTGAACAGCGACAGAAATAGCTCCAAGCGTGGCGAAAATCCCAACCCCTAACAGGATGGTCGCTACGAGCATTTCGACAATAGTAAAGCCGTGCTTCCCTCTCATTGGTTACATCTCATCTATTATGATTTGCCCTGTGGAGGGCATCACTCGAATCATTGCGCCATATCCATTTTCATTTACCATGGTGATTCGCCCACCCTCATTCGTGCCGTCTTCACGAAAGCGTAGGACTTGTGCCTGATTTGCGCTGAGTGGAGAGGGTGCGCCCTGCCCTCCCTTGCCTCCTACCGAAAACTCTTGAACAAGCGTGCCTTCGCGCAGTTGATAGCCGCGTATGCCCCCTGTGCTCTGCATATCACTCTGTTGACCGTTCTGCATCGCCTTAGGTATATCGGTATTCTGGGTAGGCGGCGTAACCTCTAGTTTGAAGGTCTGCGTGCTGCTGAAGTAGGTTATTGTTGAAGGCGTATCCTTTGATATCGCCCTCTCCCGTGCATCTGCTATCAGGTCGGCAACGTCGTTGACGGCACCCATGAAGCGAGTTCTATGCCAAAACCGCGTGTAAGACGGCACAATAATACTTGCCAGCACCGCCATCAAAATGATGATAACGACCATCTCGATGAGGGTAAATCCCCGTCTTGTGCGTGGTTTTAGAGAGTGCATCACGTTACTTTTGGAGGTTCCAACTCTGAATATCGTCGGCAGTCCCTAGTTGACCATCTGGTCCAGGCGAAACAACATCGTAATCGCGTCCATTGTCTCCGGGCTGCTTATACACAAAATCGTGATCCCATGTGTCTTTCGGTACAGCGGATACGTCTTTTAGGTAGGGGCCATTCCAGCCCTTCACTCCCGGATTAGAGACGAGTACCATCAATCCCTGACTGGTGATGGGCGGGTGCCCTGTATCGGTTGAGTACAGCTCTAATTGGGTTTTGAACGATCGGATATTCGCAATTGTTGCCGTTATTTTTGCGTCTTCAGTGCGCCCCATGAATCGGGGGAGAACGATCGCCGCAAGAATTGCCACAATAACAATAACAACAACCAGCTCAATCAAGGTAAAACCGCTTTTACGGCGTTTACTAACGTTTTTCAATCTCTTTCCTCCTCAAGTCTCTCAAAATTAAAATCTATCCCTCCCCAAGGGAGGCGGCAGAACGGAACAGCTTACTACTTCACCATTGTGTTTATTTGGAAGATGGGCAGTAGAATAGACATCACCACAAAGCCGACGAATACACCCATAAACAGAACAACCAGCGGCTCTACAAGGCTTGTCATGCGGCGCAGTGCGCTGTCCACCTCAAAGTCGAGGGTGTCGGCAGTACGCAGAAGCATATTGGGAAGGCGACCGGTCTCCTCACCAACAGCCGCCATATGACGCACGACGGGCAGAAACACGGTGGATCTATCCATCGCATGATTGAGCGTTTCGCCTTGCCTTACTGCACCTCGCGCAGCGTTTAGTGCTTCCTCTGCAACCACGTTTCCGAGCGCAACAGCTGCAATGTCCATCGCCTCCAGTATCGGAACCCCGCCGCTCAAGAGTGTTCCCAGCGTTCGCACAAGCCGAGAAGAGACCATTTTCTGATGTAGTTTTCCAAATAAGGGAACACTGAGCCTAAGTCTATCGAATGTCTGCCTGCCCTGCCGAGTGCGCGTCCAGAAGCGAAAACCGTAGACCATTCCAAAAATAACGATAAGAATTAGCCACCAGAACTTGCCTATAACTGCGGAGGTCGAGAGAAGTATCTGCGTGGGAAGCGGTAGGTCTTTACCAAGATTATGGAAGACCCCTGCAAGGCGCGGAATGGCGAAGGTCAGCAAGAAGACAATCGCAAGAACGGCAACGCTAACGAGAACCGCGGGATAGGTAAGCGCAGACATAACTTGACTGCGTCGAACCTGCTCTTTTTCCTGAAAGTCGGCAAGGCGAAGCATGACATCGGCAAGTTTGCCGGAGACTTCGCCAGCCCGTATCATATTAGAGTAGAGCGGAGGGAATTCACGCGGGAACTTGCTGAGAGCATCAGAGAGAGACTGCCCTGCACGAATATCGCCCTGCATGGCGGATAGCATACTATTGAAAGAGCCGCTATCCGTCTGTTCGATAAGCACCGAAAAAGCCCTATCCATCGGCAAGCCCGCATCAAGCAGGTCTGCCATTTCGCGGGTGAAGAGGAGTATCTGAATACGGGTAATGCGGCGGTCTTGCCCAGAAGCAACAGCTCCAGAGCTGCTCTTTTTTGCGACACCGTTTTTAGGGGCATTCGCTACCCCATTGGAGGCGATGCTTGCCTTCAATGGGGCATTTTTGCCTCCTCCGTTCGCTATTTTGGTCGGGTAGACCCCAAGAGCGCGTACCTTAGTGGCGGCATCGCTGTTATCACGCGCCACAATCGTACCGACTGTGGTCTTCCCTGCGCGATCCACTGCCTCATAGATAAACTCAGGCATAACCTGTGATACTCCCCATTCCCTCAAGTTAAAACAAAAAGACTAAATTGTGAAGTCCTCACGTTGACATACGCGAAGCACCTCTTGAATGGTGGTATCGCCTCGAAGCACTTTCTCTCGCCCATCTTGAAGCATGGAGACCATGCTCTGCTCTCGCTGTGCGTAGTGCTTAATCGTGGTTGCGGAAGCCCTCTCTACAATCATCTTGCGAACGGGATCGTCCACAACCAGCATTTCGTAGATACCGCCTCGTCCTCTAAAGCCCACATTCCGACATTCAGGGCAGCCGCGCCCGCGCATTAGCGGACGGTCTTTCAGCATATCGGGTGTAATACCGATTTCGCGTAGTGCTTCCGGCTTCTCTTCATAGGGTGTTCTGCACGCAGTGCAGTTTAAACGAATAAGGCGTTGTGCCACCGTTCCCATCAGCGATGAGGCGATAAGATAGGGCTCTGCACCCATATCCAGAAGTCGGCTTACGGCTCCCGCCGCGTCGTTAGTGTGGAGGGTGGAGAAGACAAGGTGACCAGTGAGGGCGGCGTGAATAGAGATTTCAACCGTCTCATGGTCTCGAATCTCTCCCACCATAATAATGTCGGGGTCTTGACGCACGATGCTACGCAAGCCACTTGCGAAGGTTAGTCCGATTTGAGGGTGTACCTGTATCTGATTTACGCCATTTAGTTGATACTCAACCGGGTCTTCTACGGTGATAACTTTCTTTTCGGTGCTATATATCTCTTGCAGAGAGGCGTAGAGGGTTGTTGTCTTACCAGAGCCTGTAGGCCCTGTCACGAGAATAATACCGTGCGGCTCTTGTATCAGCCTACGAAACTGCTCGAATATCGCGCCAGACATACCTAGTTCCGTCAGCCCTAGCATAGCAGTATGCTTATCTAGAATACGCAGAACGACACTCTCACCATAGACCGTTGGAACGGTGGAGACGCGTAGGTCAATCTGCCGTCCTGCGTGCCGTATCCGTATGCGTCCATCTTGAGGCAGGCGGCGCTCGGCGATATTCAAGTCCGCCAAAATTTTAATGCGGCTTACCACCGCGGCATGAAACCGCTTCGGAGGCGAGTTATGCACATCGTGGAGAACACCATCCACACGATAGCGCACTCGCATCTCTTTCTCAAACGGCTCAATATGAATGTCTGAAGCCCTGTCCTGAATTGCCTGATTGACGAGGAGGTTGACCATCTGAATGACGAACTCCTCTTTTGCCATCTTTTGTAGATCGGCAATGTCAAGGTTATCTTCGTCTTCAACGGCGCGTTCCGCCTCCTGCACCCCCTGAATCATCTTCGACATATAGTACTGTTCGCAGAGGCGGCGGATCTCGGAGGGGCTAGCCAACATGGGGGCGATATCTAGCCCTGTTAGAAGCCGAAGGTCATCGAGTGCATTGATGTCAAGCGGGTCAGCCATAGCTACTACAAGAGTTTCGTCGTTGCGACGTACAGGAATCAGCTCATGGCGTAGTGCGAACTCACTTGGAATGAGAGCGATAATTTGTGGGTCGGGAGGCTCTTCATTGAGGTCAATCAGGGGAGAATCGAGTTGGCGGGAGAGGGTTCGGAGAAGGTTTGGTTCGGAAAGAAAGCGGAGTGATATGAGAATTTCACCGATGCGTTTACCGCCTCCGTTGCGCCTCTGCTCGTTGAGGGCGGTTTCCAACTGCTCCGGTGTAACCAACCCCTCCTCAACGAGAAGAGTACCCAGTAGTGTCCGCTTGAGTTTCAGCACCTATTTCGCCTCCTAAACGCCCTGTTTTTTGGTTTCCTGCCATACGGCAAGCCTATTGTAACTTATAGACGAACAACTACCCCTAGGGATACACGAATTTAGTAAAAAATTCGGTAAATTTGCTCGCCTGCATTCTGGCTGACGTGATGTTGCCTAAAGTACAACACCCCCTATTTATAGAGCCATTATACACGCCATTGGTTCGTTTCGTGGAGGAAATACTTTTCTATGCCCCAACGCACGCCTCTTCTTTTTTGTAGAGCCTCACGCAGACATCGTGTGAACAATTAGACTCCACGTTTTGATATTGAAAAAGGCAGGGGCTATGGTATACTAAAATACATATCCTAATCTATTTTAAACACGCCTCTCGCCTTTAGAACCGTGAGAGGTACTTGGTAAGGAAAGAACATTGGCAGACAACGCTCTCCTCAAGAGTCAGCCCCCGCAGTGGGTGCATCTTAATGGTAAACTCGTGCCGAAGCAAGACGCGAGCGTCTCCATCTACGACCATGGCTTCCTCTATGGTGACGGGGCGTTTGAAGGAATTCGCGTCTACAACGGCAACATCTTCCGCCTTGACGGGCACCTCGCTCGCCTCTATCGCTCGGTGCAGGCGATGGGTATTACTCTCAATGTAACGCAGGAGGCTCTTAAAGAGCGCGTTGTAGAGACTGTCCGCGCCAACCAGCACCGGCAGGGCTATATTCGCCTGAGTGTTTCTCGAGGCGTAGGGCTAGGGCTTGATCCAAAACATCTCCAGTCGGAGT
>JAPLCR010000205.1 GCA_026392135.1 Armatimonadota bacterium | reverse complement strand
TGCTATACTTGCTCTGTTCAAGGTTTTATGAGATTCTGCAAGTTGCATTCCACTCCTAAACATTGAGGGATTGAGTGCCCATGTCGAGTACTATTAATTCAAGTCTGGAACGCGGAATTGCCTTTAAGGTCGAAGGTCGCTATGAAGAGGCGGCTACCGAGTTTCAGCAACTTTTAACTGAAATCCCTGACTCCTGTGATGTGCATCATCAATTGGGGTTGGTTTATGGATTCACAGGTCTATTTGACGAGTCTTTGGAAGAGCTCAAGATGGCAGTTTCCTTAGAGGCTAACCGTATTGATATCCGCAATGACCTTGCCTTGACTTACTCTATGCTAGGCTATTTTGATGAGGCAAAAGCCGAGTTCCAAGAGGTGCTTCGCTTAGATCCTTCCAACCAAAAAGCCCTTGAAAATATGCAATACTTCGACTAGTGTCCGCCACGCTCTCAAACTCTGATACAGAATCCGAACAGTGTCCTCCTCCCAGCATAAAACGCTCTTGGGAGTGGCTTCTCCCTCTCCTCTTTTATTTGGGCTTGGCTCTTGTTTTCCTGTGGCGCTCTACGTTTACGGGTGAGGTGTTTCTGCCCGCCCGCCTACTGGGGCATTTTGCGCCTTACTCTAGTGTTATCCCGCAAGAGGATCTACCGCTCTGGAATCCGCTTCGCTGGGACGGTATCACACAGTTCTACCCTTGGCGGTACTTCGCAAGCGAGACAATACGGTCGGGTACTATTCCTCTTTGGAATCCCTATCAGTTCTGTGGAACCCCCTTCGTAGCGAACAGCCAATCGGCGGTCTTCTATCCTGCAAACCTACTCTTCTATCTGCTTCCCGTCGCTACCGCATTCAACTACTCTGCTCTGCTGCACCTCACTGCGTGCGGTTGGTTCACCTACCTCTTTATGCGCCGTCTCAAGTGTGGGCAGGCAGGCGCACTTATCGCGGGAGTAGTATACACCTACTCTGCATGGCAGGTGTCTTGGCTTCAACTCCCCACCTTTTTAGCTACTTCTTGCTGGTTTCCGCTTCTCTTTCGCCAAATTCACCTGCTAATACGGCATGAAGCTCTCTCTCCATCTCATACGCGCAACGTAAAGGCGGGAGCACTAGGCTGTATTGTGGGGCTGATGTTACTGGCGGGGCACCTGCAAATTGCCTTTTACGGGCTGTTGGCGGGTGGGCTGTGGGCAGTGAGCCTGCTCTGGGCAGAGCAGAGGGAGGGCGGTTGGGTGTGTGTGTACCGTGGCTTACTGCGTAGCCTTCTGGGGCTAACTTTAGGCTTACTTCTCTCTTTTCCACAGCTACTTCCCTCTTTAGAGTTATCGCGGGTTTCGCACCGCGTTGGAAAGCCAAGCAAGGAGGGCTATCGGCTCTATGTAGAGTACGCGCCGTCCCATGGTGCACTGGCTTCTCTCTTTTTACCTGACTTTTTCGGGAATGACCGTAGTGCAGAAAACGCGTTCTGGGGCTTCTACACGAAGTCTTTGGGACCCGATAAGATGATTGCGATACGCCATAACCCTGCTGAAATCGCAACTTATGTGGGTGTTTTGACGCTTTTACTGGGCATTTTTGCGATAATAAGTACCATTTTTAGCAAGAGTTACGACAAGCGAATCCTCTTTTGGGGCGGGATTGCGGGGCTGTCGCTCTTTATGGCTTTGGGAACCCCTATCAACGCGCTTTTCTATTTTGGGGTGCCTGGGTTTGGGCAGTCAGGTTCACCGGGGCGAGTTTTGGTGTTGTGGACATTTGCCTGGGCTGTGCTGTCAGGTTTTGGTTTGAATACACTTGTTCGTTCTGCCCCCACTGCAAAAGAGGTCTACGCGACTTTAGGGGCTGTCCTTATCGCGATGGGATTTACGGCACTCTTCGTCGTACTTATGATGGAGGGAAAGTTAACGGGTGCCTCCTACCCCACTCTTTCCGAGGCAGTTGGGCATATTGGCAGTGGTTGGGCGCGGTTGGGAGTTACTTTGGGGATAGGGGTTCTTATCCTCTTGCCGTTAAGGGCTTTCGCTAAGTGGCGTACTCCTGTCTTCATATTGGGTATGGTAGTGGAGCTGTTTGCTGTGGGGATTTTTGCGAACCCGACCAGTAAGCCAGAGTACGTCTATCCTAAGACAGAGGGTATTAAATTTCTACAAGCCAAGTCGGAACATGAGCATATTTTCCCCTTGAACCGTGACTGGAAACTGGAGGAGGCACGCCCTGCTGTTCTTCTGCCTAACGGTGCGATGGTCTACGGTCTGCGGGATGTTCAGGGATACGACTCCCTATTCACAGGGAGATACAAAGCGTTTTCAAATGAATTTGCCCTCCCCAACCTCGACGGCGTAAAAGATTCCAGCCCCATTGTGGTAGGCAATATGGTCTTTTTTCAGTCTGCTGTAGGGCAGAAGATTGCCCGCAATGTCGTTTCTCTCCCAACGGATAGTGCTGGATACTCTTCAGAGGTGACACCAAAGCAAAACTCGTTGTATAATCAAACACGGGATATGGCTATTTACGAGGCTCCGAATATAAGCCGCGCCTCTCTTCTATCAAGCGACGGCACGGTGCAGAGTACTCCAATCGTCTGGTTAGAGGATAGCCCTACGCGAGTTCGCTTGAAACTGATGGCTTCGGGAGACGCACATTTGGTTTTAATGGACGAGTACTATCCGGGCTGGAAAGCCTATCTTGATGGGAAAGAGGTACTTGTTTCAAGAAGCGGTGCGGTTTTTCGCTCTGTATCGGTGCCTACAGGAGAGCATGAGATTCTCTTTCGCTACGAACCTGCTTCCTATCGTGTGGGGCTGTATTTCGCGCTTTTCGCGGTCACCCTCTCTTCGCTACTTTTCGGCTTCGCTATAATGCGTTCGCGTATCACGCTAACAAATGAAGAGAGTGGAACATGATACGGCTTCTCTTTCTTACTCGCTCACTGGAGGCGGGCGGGGCAGAGGCGCAGCTGATAGAACTTATCGAACGTTTAGACAAATCACGCTTTGAGGTTGCTGTTGTCACGTTTTATGCGGGCGTGAGGCATTGGGGGCGCATTCAGGCTATTTCGGGCGTGAGGCTCTATTCACTAGATAAAAAAGGGCGTTGGGATATTGTAGGCTTTTTTCTGCGCCTGCATAAGGTTTTTAGAGAGATGCGTCCACAGATTGTGTGTGCCTATAACGGAGCGAATGAAGTGACATTTGTTCTGGGCAAACTGTTTCGCGCTAAAACAGTTCTTTCTATACGTAGTACGTTTTGGGATACTGGAGGAGGCGATTGGCTTCATACCATGATGGGTATGCTCTCTGCCTATTTCTCCTATTACTGCTCTCTCATTGTCGCTATTTCAGAAACTATGAGGCGAGAGTACGTTCGTAAAGGGTATTGTGAAAAAAAAATCACCGTCATACCTATTGGTTTTGATACCAACTACTACGCTCCGAAGCGAGAGTTAGGAAGCATATTGAGAACAGAATGGGGTATTGCGCCCAGCCAGTTTTTGATTGGACACATTGGACGGCTTGACCCTAGAAAAGACCATAAGACTTTTGTTCGTGCCGCCGCCCTGCTCTCCAAAGAACGCGGTGATGTCTGCTTTGTGTATGTGGGCGGGCGCGGTACTCCATGCTACCGCGCCTATTTAGAAGTGCTAGTAAGCGAGGCAGGTCTACAAGATAAATTTATATGGGCGGGGGTGCAAAGTGATATGCCCGCCGTCTATAACGCCCTAGACATTAGTGCCGTCACCTCGTTTTCAGAAGGAGGTCCTAACACCCTAGGCGAGGCGATGTGTTGTGAGGTTCCGACTGTGACTACAGACGTGGGAGATGCCGCCTCTCTGCGTGGCGACCCGCGTTGGATCGTTGCTGTGGGGGATGCAGAGGGGATGGCGGAGCGGTGGCGAACGCTTCTTGTCATCTCCTCTGAAGCGCGTGCAGAGATAGGAAGAGCTTCTCGTCAGCATATTTTGTCGCACTACACTTCAGTTCAGCTAACGCGTCGTATGGAGGCAGTTTTTGAGAGCCTACTGAGCGAGGGCTGATATCTTTGGTATAATTGAGATTAGTAGCGTTTTTTTGACCTGAGTTGGCACACAAGAGTCGGTTTTGTTTTTTGTATAGGTATTGGTCAGACACTTTACAGGCAGAGGATAGTCCCGAT
>JAPLCR010000582.1 GCA_026392135.1 Armatimonadota bacterium | reverse complement strand
GGGTGCGCAAAGCAGACAAAGTCGTACTGCCGGGAGTCGGTGCATTCTGCGCCGCTATGACTAATCTCGATAGGAGTTGCCTTCGTGAAGCGGTGGTGGAGCATATTCAGAGTGGAAAGCCGTTTCTAGGGATATGCCTCGGCTTGCAGATGCTTTTTGAGGAGAGTAGCGAAATGGGTTCTTCCGCAGGGCTTGGGCTTCTTCCTGGGCGCGTGGTAAAATTTTTTGAAAAGACTCCCCCTGCCAATGGAGAGGCATTGAAAGTACCGCATATAGGTTGGAACACCCTCCAATTTCCACGCCCCACCCGCCTTTTTGTAGGCTTAGAGCAGGGGGCATCCGTCTATTTCGTCCACTCCTACTACCCCGAGCCTACAGACCCTCAGATGATTAGTGCTACCAGTGATTACGGGCTTGACTTCTGTTGTGCTGTGGAGCATGAGAACATTGTTGCCACGCAGTTTCATCCTGAAAAGAGCGGAGCCATCGGTCTGCAGATGCTGAGAAACTTTGTATTGTGGTAGGATAGCCCCTCCTATCCCTCTTTTTTGCGCCCTGCCTCTGCGTTGCTCTACCTCCCGCTATTCCTCTCTTACGCGCTTTATGGTACAATTCACTACAACAAAATCAAACAGAGGAGTTCACCCTACATGAGCGACAAAATACCCGTCAACGCTGGAGCACCCGTTCCCGGCTCTCCCTACACACCCGGCATCGTTACCGGAAACCTTGTCTTCGTCTCTGGTCAAGTTCCCATGAACCCCGCAACAAAAGAGGTTATTCGCGACGACTTTGAAGCCGCTGTGCGTCAATGTATCGAAAATGTAGAACGAATCCTCATCGCGGCAGGAACCGACCTGAACCATGTTGTCAAAGCAGTCGTGTTTTTGGCGGATATGAACAACTTTTCGCGCCTGAACGCTGTCTATAACAACTACTTCGGCGATGTAAAACCCGCTCGAAGCTGTGTACAAGTAGCCCGTCTGCCCCTCGACGTAGATGTTGAGATTGAGGCTATCGCCGTCCTTCCGTGAAAGGAGTTCCGCTATTATGGCGACTGCAAAAAAGACACGGAAAACACAAATACCCTATGACGCACATCCATCAAAAGCAGTGGCTCTTCCAAAAGTCACAGCGCAGACGGAGGAGTTTATCATGCTTCGTCCGCGCAGGATATACACAGCCGAAGAGTTGGAAGAGATTAAACGTTGGCTGAATCAACCGCCAAGAGAGCCTAGCGAGGCTATGATTAGGGCGCTTAAAACCTATAAACGCCTTATGTCGGAGACGGTAGAGGATTGAAATGACGCAATCTTTACGTCGGTTCGAGATAATTAAGCCGGAGCATGACGCCATAACACTCTGCTCGATTCTTTCGTAAAAGAGAACGCCCTTGACTATACGGCGCGTGATTTAGCGCGAACCTACGTTTTGTTGGAGAGCGACGAAGTTATTGGCTACTTTACCCTACAGGCGGATTCGATTTATGGTAGCGCCTACAAACCAAAACTAGGGAATACCATACCCGTCGTCCATTTACAGTTTTTGGCGCGAGACTATAGTCATAGAGGGATGGAGATAGGCGAAATACTGCTAGTAGAGGTTTTTCGACGCACTCTGCTGGCTTCCCAATATATCGCTATTACCGGCGTTCATCTTGAATACACCACTGAGGGGAAGCGTCTTTATGAACGGTATGGGTTTGGCGAACACCCTTACGGCGACGGCAATATGCTTTTGTCTATCAAGAGTGTACGTGCAGCGAAGCAAGTGAAAGACGAGGAGAGACTTTGACTAAGAAACGAGAGATACTGCGGATACTATCCCAAGATGCACGCACGCCCTCAGCCGAAATCGCCCTCCAAACAGGGTTGACGACCGAGCAGGTAGAGCGAGCCATTAAGGAGTTGGAGAACGACGGCGTTATTCGACGCTACAAGACTGTTGTAGACTGGGAGCGGTTTGAGGAGGGGCGCGTTTTCGCGTTCATAGATGTCTCCCTGACTCCGGCACGCGATAAAGGCTTCGACGACATCGCCGAGCGAATCTGCCGCTATCCCGAAGTACACTCCGTCTACCTCGTCTCCGGTTCTCAAGACCTGCGTTGCGTGGTAGAGGGGCGTTCAATACGAGAGATTGGCGATTTCGTAGCGCACAAACTCTCTCAGTTGGAGCGCGTGACTGGCACAAACACCCACTTTCTCCTCAAAAAATACAAGGAGGACGGCGACATTTTTGTTGACATTGAGGAAGACAGCCGCCTAAAGGTGACTCCATGAGCAAGCAACGCTCCACTTCGCCCCAAAAGCCCCTCAACAAAGTCATCTCCAACTGCCCACCCTCCGGTATTCGCCGCTTCTTTGACATTGCCCAGACGATGAAGGACGTGATTACGCTAGGCGTAGGAGAGCCGGATTTTGTGACACCTTGGCGCATTCGAGAGACGGCTATCTGGTCACTTGAGCGGAAAGGTTATACTACCTACACGGGTAATAGCGGGCTTCCCAAACTTCGCGAACGAGTTTGCGAACACCTAGAGGCGCGATACGGCGTAAAATACGACCCCGTAGACGAGTGCCTTATCACCGTAGGCGTTTCAGAAGGGCTGGATGTCGCTTTGCGCGTTATTCTTAACCCTGGCGACGAGGTGATTGTCCCAGAACCCTGCTACGTCTCATACATCCCCTGTATAGAGTTTGCAGGTGGGATCCCTGTGCTAGTGAAGACCGACTGGGAAGATGGATTTCGTCTCCATGCCGACCGCGTAGAAGCCGCGATAACGCCCCGCACCAAAGCGATGCTTATTGGCTCTCCTGCGAACCCGACGGGCGCGACCCAGACCAAAGAAGATCTACAACATCTCGTTGACCTCGCTAATAAGCACGATTTCTACCTACTCTCTGACGAGATTTACGACAGGCTTACCTATGTAGGGGAGCATACCTGCATGGGGGCACTAGACGGTGCAAGGGAACGCACTATCGTCCTGAATGGCTTCTCGAAGGCTTATGCCATGACGGGTTGGCGCGTTGGTTATGTTTGTGCCCCCGAACCCATTACCACTTTGATGACCCGTGTGCATCAGTACACTATGCTCTGCGCTCCCCATATCTCTCAACTCGCCGCCATAGAAGCCCTTGAGAATGCGGAGAAAGATGTGGAAGAGATGATATTCGACTACGATCGAAGAAGGCGTATCTTCGTGCAGGGGCTAAATCAGATAGGATTAGAGTGTTATGAGCCTAAAGGGGCGTTCTATGCCTTCCCCTCCATTCGTAACACAGGGCTTACCTCCGAAGAGTTCGCTGAAAAACTGCTGATGGAGGAACACGTTGCAGTAGTTCCGGGCAACGCGTTTGGTCCCTCTGGTGAGGGACATATTCGCTGTTGTTACGCAACTGCACTACCTCTCCTGCGAGAAGCTCTTGAGCGTATGGGACACTTTATGGCACGGTATAGCAACGTACTACCGGATGAGAGCCGCAATGCGGTAGGGAGCCATCACAAATGATAAATCGAAACCTGCTCGTCACTCTGTTGGCGGGATATGTTTTGCTCTTAGCAAATGCTCGCGCACAGGCAGACCGTATCGTACTCGCGCCTCTCGCTTCGACCCTCCGTGCAAACGGCATCAAACTTGAGACATTGATTAGCCCATACCGTGGCAACGAGAATTTTAGCTGGGTGCAGATTTCGACCCCGCAAAGCATCGAATTGGAGTATAATCGTTGGGACTTAATGGGCGATAATCGCCTCCGCGATTCGTTCAACATTCAGTATCCCGTGTTCTCAGATTTTGGTAGCGTACCCGCAGTTTCGATAGGAGTACGCGATCTGCTCGGCACAGGCGTGGAGAGGCAGTCCTTCTATATAGCCGCAGGGAGGTCTATTTTTCTCTCAGATAGTCAAATTAAACTCTGGAAAGAGATAAAACTGACAGTTGGAGCAGGAACTGGACGCTTTGAAGGCGTATTTTTAGGAGCGGCGTTGCGCCTCAATTGTGGGGTTTCGTTTAATGCGGAACTCTATCGCTATCGTCCCAACTATAGTATAGGAATTCCCATTGTGCGTCACTTAGAGGCAAAGGCACACAGCCTGAATGGGCAAATCTACTACGGATTGACCTTTCAGTTCGGACATTAGGTATGAGAAAGCACACTACACTTTTTATGGATAGACGAGGTAAAGACACGGGAAGATGAGCAACCTGCATATTCACGACCCGCGGCGTGTCGCGCTTATTAAGAGCGTAACGACCAAGAACCGCTTTTACGCATTAGTGACCGAAGAGAGCGGAGTCAAAAATGCGGACGCATTAGACACCATTCCGGACGACCTTATGCTAGGGATTGCATACCCTTGCCTGGAAGACGGCTTGAACGACTTTGCTGTTATCCGCACTACTTTTGAGACGCTCGACTATTTCGATGCCGACGACCCTCTGCGCGAAGAGATGATGGACATCATCAACTCTGCACGTACAAACCTCGTTCTTAGGCTGAAAGAGTTACGCGATAAAATCAAAGGGAACCTCGCCCATTTTCTAGGAACAGACTACGCCGAATTCAAGCAGTATGTTCTTGATATGATGTACAGGGGCTATCCGCGACGCAACCTCGACAGCATGATGAAGCTAAACGTCTTTAGCTCCGTAGCCGAGGCAGAGGGGCATACCAACGCGCACGACCTCTCCTATAACTACGAGTTTGCCCTACCGCTCACTTACGATGAACTCGTATTGACAAGCCCACACCCCTTCATTGTTTCGCTTTTTGAAGATGTGCTTTTCAGCGTGACCGACGACGCGAACTATCAGACAAAGTACCTCTTCGACCGTAACGTCTTTCAAAAATTCATCGCCGTCATGTTCGTGAACTACGCTACCACCGACCCTATGTTCTACGGCATCAATAAAGCGGACTACGGAGTCTCCTCCGATAAAGAGATGGACAAAACGCCCCTCTATATCGCTATTAAGAAGGAGTTGGTCTCTATTGAACACCGTCTCCTCTCAGAAGGACTGATTGTTGGAAAGAGGGAAGGCTCAGGTACACGCTCACTCGAAGAAGCCGCCCTAGCCATGCCTTCCGAAATCCTAACAGAAGAGGTGATAATGGGGCATATCAGTAATATATGT
>JAPLCR010000169.1 GCA_026392135.1 Armatimonadota bacterium | reverse complement strand
TGCTACCCCCGCTCGACTTGCATTTCTTAGGCACGTCGCAAGCGTTCGTCCTGAGCCAGGATCAAACTCTCCATAGAAGAGTCTTATCTTCAATACCTACATAAATGTAGATATGAAACTAACATTGTGAAACACTGGCTCTCGCTTTTACTTGTTCGTATTTATTGGCTCGCAAGACAATCCTCTGTGGAACCCACAGAAATTGTCCTTACTTGATTATCAAAGTTCTTCACTTCCGCACCACTTTGGGTTCATTGCGGAGGCTCTATAATCTACCCTAGAGATGCCCAAAAGTCAAGAAAAAACTTCAATTTACGTGCAACTTTTCGCATCTGTACCCTGTCAATGAATATTGCAAGGCATAAACTCTCGTGTCAACAAAGACGTAACACGGCTTCTCGACACCACCGATGGTCAGGTATGCTAAAACCATGTTTCCACAGCCCGCAGATGAAAAATTAGTTGCGCGAACGCTCGCCGGAGATAGGCACGCGTATCGAATCCTTATGGAGCGATACTACCGAATCGTGTTTCGCCTCTGCCGTAGCATCCTGCGCCACGCAGAAGACGCAGAAGATGCCACACAAGAGGTATTCGTTCGCGCCTTCCAATCGCTTGGGCAGTTTGCAGGGCGTGGGGCGTTTGGAGGGTGGCTCCGCCGACTCACAGTCAACCACTGCCTGAACCGTACTCAAACCGTCTCGGCACGCGTTGCGGCAAAGTCGTACTCACTCGACACCCTTACCGAGAGCCTGCAAACAAGCCGTGAGGCTGACCCTGAAGAGCAGCTACTGCGTTCTGAAGAGCAGAAGCGTATACATGACGAGTTAGACCTTCTGCCCCCTCAGCAACGGGTTGCGTTAGCACTGCGTCTGCTGGAAGGGTTGACTTACGAAGAAATCGCCGACATAATGGGAGTCCCGGTCAACAGCGTTCGCTCGTGGTTGCACCGAGGACGTACCCGATTACGAGAAGCCCTACAAGAGGTTGTCGAATGCTAAGACACTTTGATCATAAAAATCGCCGTGATATCGTCTCTCAAGAGACTAACTCCACTCCTATTTGGCAAGCCAACGACTATGCGGTTATACCTGTACCCGCAGTCGCTTGCGACTACGTAGCAGAGAACACATCGTCTTACCTAGACGCGGAGCTCGATCTACGTGCCATGGAGCAGATCGCGAATCATCTCAATAACTGCTCCAACTGCGCTAAGATGGTAGCAGGTGTCGAGAGTGTGGGGCTAGTACTAGAACGGGAGTGGAGCGATATCGCTCCACTCCCGTCGTCTTTGGAGATAGAGTTTGCACTCGACTCAATTATGGATGCGCTTCCACCACTTCACGAGCGTACTCATGATGCTAAACACGCCGATACCTCGCACGCCACTCGCTGGGTGCGCTTTACAACGGGCATTGTTGGGGGTGCGCTCTTTGTCGCCTCACTGTGGTCTAGTTATCAGGTTGGATTCTGGCAGGGACGAGTGAGCGCTTTCACCCCAGAACCCGGCTTCCACCAACCCCTCCCCGCCAACCCCACTCC
>JAPLCR010000657.1 GCA_026392135.1 Armatimonadota bacterium | reverse complement strand
TCATTTTTCTCTATACGAACAGAGTATGGAAAAGATTCCCATAACCCTGAACTCTTACCATAGACCCTTCTTTTCTACCCAGCCGATGTAGCAGAGGAGTTGCCCTATGGCTTGGTCATCGCCTCTGGAAACCTTGAGTTCAATTACAACAAAGTCATTGGAGGAACTCAAGGCGAGAATATCAATAAATCGCCTACCCGCCGGATACTCTATGCCTTTGATGTCATTGTTGATATACAACTTTAGCCCCGGCTCGACAAGTGATAAGTTTTGCGCGAGATAGTCTCGGAGGTGATGTTCATGAGCGAAGGTTTCCGAAACTGTCTCCATATTGGGGGAAATGGCACTGTTCTGTGTTGAAGAACCAGAATTCTCGTTAAAGCCTACAAGGCTGAAATCGTTATCCACAATTACTGCTTTGGATAACACGACAGACTTTGAGTCAGGAGGCGTTTCTACGGGCATCTGCGCTTCGGATTGATGCCCCTTCGCGCTCAGGTAACCGTCTACGCGCCGCTTGATGTCTTTGTTGTAATCTGCGGGGTTGCGTTGCTCATGCTCCATCGCCCCTTTAATTTCGTTGTAGACCTGTTTCTTCGCTTCGTCGTTCGGCAGACGGTTCAGTTCATTGAACCAAGCGGTAGTCAGGAGTCGTGACGGAGTTTTCACGAACCTGCCGCCTTCGCCCTGCACCGTCTCCGTCATCTCGGCGGGTATCTGCTTGAGCGTGGCTTCGTCGGAGAACAGTGCGGCTAGTTTATGGGGGATGCCTTCCAGAGTCATCTCTAGCTCTGCCCACTGTATTTGCCTGTAGATATGAGAGCGGGATTGCTCCGACTCTAGTACCTTTTCAACGAAGTATCCGAAATCGTCTATATTGTAGGCGAGATGCGCCTTGCGTTTGTACATAGCGAGGAGAAGCCAGCGTTGCACGGCTCCTGTGGTGTTGTAGAGGGCGACGATATCCTTCGCCTGTTCTTGGGTAAAGTTTTGGGCTATGGATTTTGGTTGCTCATTGAGAGGCATCATGACATTCCTTATCCTGCATTATCGAAACGATTCTGATTTATACGACGGGACGATTGCGTTTCACCCACGCCAAGCCTATTCCGCCCCCTACTACCATAAGGAGGCTTATGATATGGGTTAGCGTGAGGTGAAGGGAGGGTATCAGGTAGTCGGAGGTCGCCCCCGCCCGTAGGAACTCTACCAAGCCCCGATAGAGACCATAGAAGGCGACGTGCGCGTAGAACATGGCTCCATCTCTTCGAGGGCGCTTCTCCCACCATACCAGAAAGACAAAGTAGAGTAGGCTGAGAATCGTGCCGTATATCTGGACGGGGTGGCTAGGCAGGGTGAGGAAGTTAGGGTTGCGTTCATCTTGAAAGCGCACCCCCCAAGGCAGTTCGCACTGCGCCCCGTAGCAACAGCCGTTCAGAAAGCACCCCGTTCAGAAAGCACCCGATACGCCCGAAAGCGTAGGCGACGGCGAAGATAGGCGAGGCGAGGTCGGAGAGAACGAGAAAGCGGATTCTGTTTTTTCGGGCGAGGTAGACGAGCGCGAAGACTCCACCGATAAGCGAACCGTGCAGGGACATCCCTCCCGCCCATATCTTGAAAATATCTAACCACCTGCCGGAGTAGCTAGAGAAGTCCAGCAGAACAAAGAGCAGACGCGCCCCAAGCAGTCCCGCGAAGAGCGTGAACACGCTTATATCGAGCATAGTATCAGGGTGAACACGCCGCGGCGATTCTTCAGGGAGGTTCGCCATACGCCTACTACATACCATACGGATATAGAGCATCGCCAACAGAAACCCGATGACGATAAGCGTGCCGTAAGCGCGTATAGGGAAACTCCCAATGGTGAAAAGGATAGGGCGCATAAGGGGCTTAACTCAGCGGCTTCTGTTCCGCTTGAGAGGCGGTAGTAGTCGCCGGTTCCTCTTTAGCAGAGCGGAAAAAGTGGTAAATGAGAAGGCACATTGCAATAGAGATAGCGGAGTCGGCGACGTTGAAGACGGGCCAGTGGATGATTTTTGCGTCGAAGAAGTCTACAACATAGCCAAACCTCAGTCTATCGAGGAGGTTGCCAATCGCCCCGCCAAGCGCAAGCGCAAACGCGCCCGCCATGAGTAGGCTCATCTCTCTGCTACGGCGGTGGTAGGTGATGAGTATCGCCGTCACTGCGATAGTAGCGAACGTCGCAAAAACGGCATTACCGCCCGAACGCAGGAGGCTCCAGGGACCGCCTGTATTGTGCGCTAGTGTAAAGCGGAAGCCGTCTCCTAATACTTCGCGAGACTCATAGAGGGTCATGGTACGGGTTATCCAACTCTTTGTGAACTGGTCGCCTATAAAGACTACCAGCACAAGGAAGTAGAATACACTCGGCTTCAAGCCTTGTGGGGAGGTGTTTTCGTGTTTTATTGTAGTTACTTCTGACATCTGCTAACTCAAAGGGATGGAATAGATTAGCGGTATTGTACCTCAAAACCCTACCAATCTTCGCGGAACCTCTGCTCTCTCCATGGGTCGCCAAGCATATGATAGCCTCCACGCTCCCAAAAGCCCGCTCTATCCTGTTCAATGAACTCAATGCCGCGCACCCATTTCGCCGACTTCCACGCATAGAGGCTCGGAATCACAAGGCGGAGAGGACCTCCATGTTCGTCGTCTATCGGTTCGCCGTCGTGAATATCTGCAAAGAGGCAGTCCTCCTTCAAGAACTCCTCTAATGGCATATTGGTAGACCAGCCCCTATCGTAGCCGTAGACCATCACGTACTGCGCGTTGGGTTTTACTTTGAGGCGGGATAAGACCTCGCGGGTGGAGACTCCCTCCCACAGGTTGCTAAGGCGCGACCAGCGGGTGACGCAGTGCATATCTGCGAAGACCTGTACGCGGGGCAGGGCTTTGAACTCTGCCCATGTCCACTCAAGAGGCTCCTCTACTAGCCCCACAACGGAAAACTTCCAGTTTGCCTTATCGATATACGGGGTTCCGCTTGCATCAAGGACGGGCCACTTTTTCGTGCGTGACTGACGCGGTGGTATCCGCTCTTCACGGTACGTGTCGTGGCTGATAATGGTTCCTTCCGACTGCTCTTGAGGTTTCGGCGGCTCTTCGGCTTGTAGTTTGGGGTCTTTTCCAAATCCGAACATAGTGACATGGCTCCTTCTTATTTCTGCGGTTACGGTGTATTTCTTGATTCCTTGCCTGACGTGCAGAAGTGAGGCAGGAGAAGAGTATGCGGCTATAGAACGTCACACTATCTCAATTTTATAATTAGGAGGTACGTTCATGTCTTCACTTCCGCGTAGCACCCCCGAAGCGCAAGGTGTCGCCTCTTCCGCGCTTCTCGCTCTTCTTGCAGAGGCAGGAGAGAGCATCCGTGAACTGCACAGTATTATGCTTGTGCGGCATGGACACGTTATTGCGGAGGGTTGGTGGACTCCTTACGCATCAGAACACCCTCATATACTCTTTTCTCTAAGCAAAAGTTTCACATCTACCGCTGCTGGCTTTGCAGTTTCGGAGGGGCTTCTCTCTCTTGACGATACCGTACTCTCTTTTTTTCTAGGAGAGGCTCCCGAAAACCCAAGCGAAAACCTGAAAGCAATGCGTATCCGCGACCTTTTGGCGATGGCGACGGGCAACGAAGAGGACACGCTTGGAAGCCTTTTACAGAGTGAGGGCTGGGTGAAAGCCTTCCTCTCCTGCCCCGTTCAACGCGCCCCCGGAACCCATTTCGTCTATAATAGCGGGGCGACCTACATGGTCTCGGCAATAGTGCAGAAGGTGACGCAACAGACCGTTTTGGACTACCTTACGCCGCGCCTTCTAAAGCCACTTAGCATTACGGACGCAACATGGGAAAACTGCCCAAGGGGAATCAATGCAGGGGGGTGGGGCTTGAGTGTCAAAACGGAGGACATTGCGAAATTCGGACAGATCTATCTTCAGTACGGTGTTTGGGAGGGCGAACAGCTACTTCCGAAAGGCTGGACAGAGGAGGCGACGCGAATCCATATCGCCAACGGCGACAACCCCAATAGCGACTGGAATCAGGGGTACGGCTTTCAGTTCTGGAGGGCACGTCATGGGGCGTATCGAGGGGATGGGGCGTTCGGGCAGTACTGTATTGTTATGCAGGAGCAGGACGCAGTGGTTGCAATAACGGCGGGAGTGGCAGATATGCAGGGCGTGCTGAACCTTCTCTGGAAGCACCTTCTTCCTGCCTTCCAAGATTCGCCGCTAACTGATGATGCAGAGAACTCCGCGCTACTTACGGAGAGGCTTTCTAATCTCAAGATACTCTTACCCGTAGGAGAGGCAACCGCCCCACGCGCCGCTGAACTCTCCGGAAGAACCTACCGCTTTGAAGAGAATGCGGGGAAGATAGAGGCGATTACCTTCCAGTTTGGCGACGGCGGAACTCATATAGAGATACAACAGGGCGGAAAAACCTACCCGTTCGCGTGTGGCGTTGGCGGTACGTGGGTTTTTCAATCAACACTGTTTGGCAGACCACCCCACCTACCCGAAGCACTTGTTGCGGTGGCTGGGGCATGGTCAGCGGAGGATAACTTTACCGTAAAGCTCTGTGTTTATGAGACCCCTTTCTGCCCGATACTCGACTTCCGTTTCGAGGGCGAGAGTGTCTTTTTCGATGACCGCCCTAACGTCGCTTTCGGAACAGCGGAGCTACCTCAAATTGTAGGGCATTACAAAAAAGGAGAAAGCAGTTGATACTCAAAGACAAAGTGATTATTGTGACGGGGGCAGGGCGCGGTATTGGAGCGGCGATTGCGCGGGTGGTTGGGCGTGAAGGCGCTACCGTGATTGTAAACTACGGTAGCAGTAGAGAGAAGGCGGAGGCTGTAGCCGCTGAGATTATTGCAACAGGTGGAAAAGCGGAAGCGATGGGGGCAGATGTGCGCTCAGAGGAAGCCGTTCAGCAGATGGTAGATAGCGTCGTTGCGAAATATGGGCGCGTAGATGGGGTGGTCAACAACTCTATTGCGGGTACGCAGGTGGCTCCCCTCTCTAGCGCCACATTGGACGACTACAGAAACGCCTTTGACTTCGGATGTATTGCCGTTATCAATATGGTGAAAGCGGTGCGCCCCGCATTTAACCAACAGGGAGGCGGACGCATCGTCAATATCGTCACAGAACTCTGGAATAAAGCCCCTGCACAGTGGACAGTCTATATGTCGGGTAAGGGCGCGATGGTGGGTATCTCCCGCTCACTTGCTTGCGAACTCGGTTCAGAGAACATCACCGTGAACATGGTTGCGCCCGGCTGGATGGCAGACGAGAAAGTGGACACGAACTCCGACAGCTCGAAAGCATACGCGGCGAGCCTGCCCTTGAAACGACAGGGGAGCGCGGAGGAGATTGGCAATGGATGTGCCTTCTTCTTGAGCGAATATGCGGGCTTCGTTACGGGAACCTACTTACCGGTCTGCGGGGGGAATGTGACGCAGGTGGGGGTGTAGGGGAGGGAAGTATGGAGTTTGAAGCGTGGATGGAGTATGTCTTTTTGACGGACAAGGAGAGCGATGCAGAGGCAGACCTCGTCCTATCAGGCTACATGGTTGAACCCGATTGGGAGGCTACCCCGGAGGTGGTCTCCCACATTTGACGTTTAGACAACTTGTGTAGTCGGTTTGGTCTTCTTTTTCGCCTTGTAGATGGTTTTGTGCCTCGTCGCCTTCTGCACTTTGTCTCCTTTTTGCCTCCCCTTGTAATAACCACGGGGTCGTGAGGGACGAGCGGGCG
>JAPLCR010000285.1 GCA_026392135.1 Armatimonadota bacterium | reverse complement strand
GACAATACCCGTACCAGATTTGTTTGCATTGGAGGAGACAGAGAGGAACCCACCAGGGTCGGGAGAGCCATCTACGCTCGTACCAATGGGGGTATCTGTCATTCGTCTCTGCTTGGTGAAGCCGAAGCCCTGAAGGGGACCAAACTCTCCCCAAATATAGAGCATCTGCCCTAGAACGGGGCTTTTGTAGTAGACGGGAGAGTTGTGTATCTCAGCGGCGGTGGCTTGTACTACCTGATAGGCGTGAGCGTCTTTGTCACTGGCAACAAACTTACCAAGGTTATTGGTGTCTAGGGCATAAAGGAAGCCCGTTTTACTACCGCATACAAGCAGATTTGTTCCGGGTATGAGCATGGTTCCTGCAACCCCAAGGTCGAGGTCTGCAGAGTTCCATGCGTCTCTATCGGCAGGTGCAAAGTAGTCTAGGACACCAAGCCTACCAAGTCTATCTAACCCTAATTTTAAGACGCACATACCCCAGTTGCTCTTAGGATCTCTTGGGTCGTAGGGGACAGAGGCGTTATCTTTGAAGTCGCCGTTGCCTGTAACACAGTAGAGGTTACCTCTAGCATCTGCTGTCAAGCCCTGACCGGACTGCCAGATACCGCCCAATTTACCATCTGGTGTCGTTGCAAAGGAGGTCTCATAGATGAGGGTCTTTGCGTTAAAGCTCATTATCCAGCCAGTGTAGTCGAAAAGGTCGCAGTGGGAAGCCCATGCAATATGCACGGATCCATTGGATAGAGTAAGCCCAACACGCTGGTTGTGAATTGCGCTATCAAAAGTCCGTGCGGCATACGATACGGTAGGAATTCGCCGAGGACTATTGGTCTTCTCTTTGCCTGTCGTAATATCTATGGCGTGGAACCACTGTGCATAGCGTGCCGCACCCGCATCTCCGGTGATGTTGCGGGAGACCACATACAGCGTGTTCGTTGTGGAGTCTATGACAGGGGTACTCAAAATACCAATTTTTGTGGAGACGTTGAAGCAGTTGAAATCAGTCATAGGGACAGGAAGCCCGAAGTTCATCTTCCAGTACGGCTTGTTCGCTTTCGGGTTGTCCGCGTCAAAGGCAAAAATGTCGTTCGACTGGGTTGCTACGATGACGAGGCTTTTCTTTCCAACTCCCGGTAGACTGACGTTGGAAACGATGAGGGGTTGCGCGTAGACCTCTCCATCAAAATGCCGAACGAAAAGGCGACCAAAACTGCCCGAATTGACATTGGAGGTGGTGAGAACGGTCTCTTGGAGGTTCGCTCCGGTACGGGCGTTGTCGTTGTGTTGGGTCAACACGTTGACCTGCGCCTGCGAGGACACACCAAGACTCAATAGTCCGACAGCGGCGAAAGTGCTGTTCAAAAGCCTGCTTAAACGTCCCAATTGGGGGGAGGGGAGTCTATGCTTATAACGAAGGGGTTGCATAATCTCTAGCCTTTCCTTGTTTCCAAAGGATGATATCGTGAGTAGTACTCCACGATATGAGCAATGACAAAATAGAAACTCTATTGCCATATTCTAACATAAGTACCAGTTCTCCTTCAAGTATAGCAAACATTTCTCAAGAAGCGACGATTCTATAAGGAATTTTGTGCCTCGCTCTTGAATTATGTCCTACTTTCCCGTTAGGAAGAGATACAATCCGCCGATGTTTGTCTTGAGGGAGAGATGCGAGAAGAAATCCCTCATGCTGCCTAAGAGACAGAAAGAGAACTACTATGCGAAACTACAGGATCTATGCCGGAGTATTTTGCTTCGCTCTCCTGTTGGGTGTGAGCGCGCTACGGACTTTCGGCACACCCCAAAATCAAAAGCCCTCCGTGAAACCCCAAAAACCGCCCTACATAACCCGCGAAGAACACGACCCCGATGGCATAGGTGTTTTCTATATGGGGCGCGAAATCGCGCAGGTGATGGGGCATCAGGCGGCGGATTGGCTAGATAGACCAGAGCGCGAAGCGGAGGAGGCACCCTCTCTGCTGATTCGCGCCCTCAAGCTCAAGCCGGGAATGGCAGTCGCAGACATTGGTGCGGGAAGCGGCTACCTCTCTTTTCCTATGGCGAAGCTTGTCGCTCCGAGCGGTAAGGTCTACGCAGTAGAGATTCAACAGGAGATGCTAGACATCATCGCACAGAGAGGGAAAGAGAAGAAAATCTCCAACGTCGTCTCGGTCTTAGGAACGATTAGCGATCCTAAACTAGAGAAGAACTCCATTGACCTGATCATTATGGTGGATGTCTATCACGAGTTCGACCACCCTTGGGAGATGACGACGGCGATGGTGCGTTCGCTCAAACCGGGCGGTCGGCTTGTGTTTGTAGAGTACCGCCGTGAAGACCCGAACGTGCCTATCAAACTGGTGCATAAGATGAGTGTGGAGCAGGTAAGAAAAGAGATGTCTATTCATCCGCTTAAATGGGTGAAGACACTGACACTGCTTCCGCGCCAGCACATCATCATTTTTGAGAAGCCGGCGGCTACAAATTAAGCAAGGCGCGTCTTCTGCTAGTGTGTAGAAGACGCGCCTTATTTCTGTTCGCGCTCGTTCGCCTGTAGGAAACGCTTCAACTATTTTGTGTGAGGTCTTACAGAGTCATCCAACGCCTCAAGCCCGGTCCTGGTAAGAGGTAGAGCTTCTCGCTTCCTTTGCTGTAGAGCATATAGCCTGTATGCTTGTCAAACAGCAGGGTCTTGCTCTCGCCGTTCGCAAGGCTTATAGTCAGGCTGTGCGTGGGGCGAAAGGTGAGATGTTTTGGAAGGCTTCGTGCCTGAATGAGACCGGATAGTGCCCCGTAAAACTTCACAGGGGAGGGCGAAACGGCTAGCGTCTTTATGCTCTGTTTCTTTGGGGAGAGTGCCGCTAGGTGCTTGTTGACTGTTCCCGCTCCGCTCAAAGAGGTCAGCGTTAACTTATGCGCCTTGCGTAGGAATATGCCTATCTCTCCGCCTTCAATAAGAGTGCCCTCTTTCCCGCGAATCATCGTAAAGCCGTACCCCGTAATATCACCCGTAGTCGCATCTATAGCCACTTCACACAATCCATCACCGGAGTTTAATGTCATGAAGCTGAACACATTCCAGGTCAGGCGATACTGGGGAACAAAAGTAGTCTCCTTGTAAGACTTCGCCGTCCATCCATTGCTCGGAAACGAGTAGACGAGTTGGGCAGTTGCCTCTCCTACCAGTGTGTTTCCCTTTTGGAGCAACAGAGTGCGTCCTCTTTCAAGGGCTTGCGCTTGCGTGATGTTGAGTTGCCCATCCTGCACAGGAGACTTGTCAGTGTTTCCAATAATTCGAATTAGTCTGCCCTCTGCGGCATCCAGAGCAACCTGGAAATCACCGCTGAGTAG
>JAPLCR010000387.1 GCA_026392135.1 Armatimonadota bacterium | reverse complement strand
TCGGACGCATCAAAGCTGGCACAAAACCGGACGATGCTTCCGTCGTAGAGGCTCTTGAGAAGGCTCTGAAACCCGAAGAGAAGAAAGAATAGTTTCCGATTTGCTTCCCCTATCCGCCCTGCACGCATCTCTCCCCGTAATGGAGAGAGCGTGTAGGCAAGGAGAGTTGGGGTCTCGTTTTGATGTTGCAATAGCCGGGCTTTCCCCCGGCTATTGTCCTACCTGCTTACCCTTTTAAGCCAGAGTCTGTGAGAAAAGGTATACATGATACGCTTACCTATCCGCTTCCAAAATCAAGTCTTGCGTGTCGCGCTCCTCTGTAGCGCGTTTGGAGTATCTGCCATGCCCGCCACCGCCGACGAGAAAACGCCCTACCCCAAAGACCTACCCACCAAAGACCTGCGTGCGGCGCACGCCCCCTATACGCTGGATACGCGCCGCCCCTTCCCTGAGTACAAAACTTTAGCGGAGTGGCAGACGCGCCGCGCCTATATTCGCAATCATATTTTGGTAAATACCGGTCTCACCCCCGCCCCCAAAAAGACTCCGCTCAAAGCCCATGTCTTTGGGAAGGTGGAGCGCGACGGCTATACAATAGAGAAGGTCTCTATTCAGACCTATCCCGGCTTCTACCTTGCGGGAAACCTCTATCGTCCGAGCAAGGCTGAGGCTGGCAAGAAGCATCCGGCTATTCTCATCGCGCACGGTCACTGGTCTAATGGAAGAATGGCGAATGCGCCGGAAGGCTCAATCGCGGCGAGGGCTATCACCTTTGCGCGGCAGGGCTATGTCGCCTTTACTTATGACATGATTGGCTATAACGACACGCATCAGGTAGACCACCGCTTCGCGAATACCGACGCGCACTGGCTCTGGGGCGTGAGCGTGATGGGTATCCAGACGTGGAACAGCATTCGCTCTCTCGACTTTCTCTGTTCGCTCTCCGATGTAGACATCTCCCGCCTAGCGATAAGCGGTGAAAGCGGCGGCGGTACACAGACAATGATGCTTGGCGCGATTGAAGACAGGCTTGCGGCGACAGCCCCCTGCGTGATGGTGTCGCATACGATGCAGGGGGGCTGTATCTGCGAGAACGCCCCGAATCTGCGGCAAGACTTCTACAATGTGGAGGTCGCCGCCGTCTCCGCGCCTCGCCCTCAAATTATCGTGGGCGCAACGGGCGACTGGACGACGACGACTCTGACGCATGAAGGTCCTGGTCTCGCCCATATCTACCAACTTTTTGGCAAGCCTGAGAACGAAAAGCACGTCATTTTCGACTTCGGGCATAATATCAATGAGACGAGCCGTAACGCAGTATACGGATTTTTGGGCAGAGTTTTCTTAGGCGAACAGGACGCGAATAAGTTGAAAGAGCCGCCCTACACGAAGGAGCCGGACGAAGCCCTGCGCGTCTTTCCCGATAATACTCCCCTCCCCTCCGACGCGAAAAACGCCGAACAGATGACAGAGTACCTCAAGAGGCTGGGGCAGGAGGCGATTGAGAGCCGCAAGCCGAAAGACATGGCGAGCCTCAAGCGATTCCAGAAGTTGTATAGAACGATTTGGGAGCATACGCTCTGCGTAGAGGTTCCGAAAAAGGCGGACTTGCAGGTACGCCGAACGCTTAACGAGGACGGTCGCTTCTATGAGGTAGGGCGCTCTGAGCGTGGCGACAATATCCCGGTCACTGTATTCACGCCCACAAATTCAAGAGCGCTTCCCGCGGTGGTATTAGTCTCGACAGAGGGTGCTGGGGCGTTCAAAGACGCTATGACAGGAAACCTTAAAGGCGACGCGAAGATACTCCTCGACCGGGGGTACACCGTCGTACTAGCCGACCTCTTCCTAACGGGTAGTCGCGCCGATGAAAAAGCCCTCGCAGACCGCAAAAAGCCGTTCGGCGAGTTCTTCAATACCTACAACCGCACCAACCTTCAAGAACGAGTGCAGGATATTTTGACGGTCTGTGCCTTTGCAGGGAGCGGTAAGGTCGTTTTATGGGGAACAGGGAGTGCAGGGCTTTGGACGATACTGGCAGGAGCGGGCGCGGACGCGCTTATCGCGGACGGGGCGCAGATAGACCTGACGAATGACACTTACCTGCTGAACACAGACAACTACGTTCCGGGACTACGCCGAATGGGAGATATTCGCACAGCCCTCACGCTCGTCGCGCCTAAGCCTGTTCTGCTCTACAACACGGGTTCGCGGTTTGCGGGGACGGACTGGGTAGCAGACGTGTACCGCGCCATCGGTAGGGAAACCGCCTTCCACGACGAGACCTCCGCGCTTTCAAGCGACGCGATTTTGGAGTGGCTTGGGAAGTTGTAACCTAATCCCCTAGCCCCCTTCCGAAGGCTCATTGGGGTATGTATTTTGAGCGATGAGATAGGGGAGGCTTATCTGTACCCGCCCTCATCCCGTCCTGCGGACACCCTTCTCCCAATTCTGGGCGAAGGGCTTGACCTATAGG
>JAPLCR010000171.1:2419-6283 GCA_026392135.1 Armatimonadota bacterium | reverse complement strand
TTTTAGCGCACCATTACCGTTACATTAGGAGCGTCTTGATAGGTTTCAGCAATCCAGCGGAGATGCCCTAGAAGAGCCAAGATAGGGAAAAAAGGAGTTGCTTCTGAAAATTCATCATTTACTTTAGTGGTTAATGAGGGCATAAGGCGCGGTGTAGTGTCACCCACTCCTTCGCTCAGTAGGGTGATGAATTCCTCAAGTTTATGAATACCGCGTTCACTTGGATCCTTATCGGATATAAAGCTACTATCAAAGAATTCTTGAATTTTACGCCTGAATATATCATCTGTTATCGCTCCCCAAAAATCCTCTCTAGGCGACCATGTAAAAATCTGCTCGTAAAGATTTTCTTTAGGGCTAATATCTAGACATTCTTGTAAGGCAGACTGACCTTTGTAGAAGAGAGTTCTATTATGTCGTATTGGTCGCCAAACACTTAACGCAAAGAGGGGCATTTTGAAAACCTCCGATTCAGATAGTAATAAATTCACCGTACGCTTGTTCTATTCCTCCACAAGCGAAGGCTCATTTTACTCAATATTGAAATTGACTTTCCGCTTTGTAGTAGACTTTTATAGTGTAGAACTGACGGGATGAAACCCCGCGACACCAACTACATCGCAGAGGAGAAGAGAGCATGAGCCGCGTTATTCATTTTGAGATTCATACCAACGAGCCGGAGAGAGCGATAACGTTCTATAGCGAACTGTTCGGCTGGACATTCAACAAGTGGGGGGAGATGGACTATTGGGTGATACTGACTGGCGAAGGACCCGGTATTGACGGCGGACTGATGAAGCGCCCTTGCGCCCCCGAAGGAGATAGCATTTTCGCGTATGTGTGTACAGTAGATGTGGCGGATGTTCACGTCGCCACCGCTCGCGCCATCGAGTTGGGCGGAGTTGTCGCTATGCCCGTCATGGCGGTTCCTACGGTGGGTTGGTTGGGGTACGTGAAAGACACCGAGGGCAACACCTTCGGCATGATGCAGATAGATCCTTCTGCCGCGTAGGTTGGTTCGTTAGGGTGAGTGGTTAGGAGGATTGATTTCTGAAGTAGGGATTTGGAAGACTGATTCACAAAAGCCATGAGGGAGATAGACTCCCTCATGGCTTTCATTGTATACCCACAAGTAACACCTAGGGGACATCGTTCGGAACAATGTCTTTCGCTGTGATGGGCTGTTGCCCTAGCAGTTGTTTGAGGTTCAACTTATAGGTAACGCGCACTAGGCGAACGGGCTGCCCGTATACGCCTTTACCATCTACCTGCCAAGGCACTGTTTTACCGTCCCATACAGGTCCGTTGCCGTCTTGCCCTTCAATCATCTTGGTGGCAAGCAGTTCAGGGCGGCTGTCAAGGACAATGTTCTCCTTCACATCGGTAAGCCCCTCTCCGCTGTAGCCGTGCCTGTCTTGAATGTGTGGCGATGTGGCGCGGATGTTGAACGTGAACTGCGCTTTGTAGCTATCCCCTGCGAAGCTATACATACGCGGGTCTTTGCTCATGTCTAGCTCTTTTTCGAATTTGTTCTTGCGGACAGAGGCGGTATCCATAAGGATAGTTAGGTCGTCCTCCACGCGGAACTTTTCGAGAACTTCCTTGCTCACGATATCGCGTCTTTTCGCTTCGCGCTGGTCGTAATCCCAGTTGGTGAGGCGAATATCCACACGTGCGCCATCGGCAATGTTCATCTTCCCGCTCACTTTAAAGACCTTCGAGCGTACTGTTTCAAACTTAACGTGAAGGCTAACATCCCAAGGCTTAGGCTCGGTAGAGCCGGGTGGCGGTGCAATTACGAACGGGTATTTTGTTGGATTGATACTCGCATCGTGGTTGCTGGTGGTGTAGCGGTCATAATAACGTTGGTATATCTCTCTGATGTTATTCTTTTCCGCCGCATTGAGCGAGATGAACGTGAAGTTTCTGGGGTCACGCGCTAACTGGTCTGAGCTACGTTTCAGAGCGCGTTCCCACTCTGCGATTGCATCGGGGATACGCCCCTGCTTAGCGCGGGTGTGTGCGAGAATATGGTGGGCTTTGAGGGGCGCACCATAGGGGAAATCGTCACTCCCCTTCCACACAGGCGTATTGATAGCGGCATTGAATGCCGAAGCCGCCGTCTCATAGTCTTTTGTCTTGTCGTAGTTCTGCCATCCGTACTCAAAATTGATGTCGGGAATACGCGGGTTATTGCGAATACCCTCTCTCAGTAGCTCCTGAGCAGGGATGATATAACGCCTGTCTGAGCGTTCATTAGAGTCGGTAAAGTTATACGCGAGGTGCCATGCCCCCGTGATATAGACGTTATCGGCGTGCGGATCGAGCCATGTTATGAGGCGAACCAACGGTAGGATCGCGTCGTAGTCGCCGCTATGAAAGAACTCGTCGCAACGTACCCAAAGTAGCCCCGCCGCCGCCTCGCGGAAACCGAGGAGCGGAAGCAGAAGAAACTCACCTCCGAGTCCTCCCGAAGTCGATTCTAAACCCTGTTCGCCTGAACGCAACTCCCTGGCGCGGGGATCTATTTGAGCCTGCAAGAACATCGTCAGCAGGTAGAGAACCGCGATTATCGGTAGTACCTTTTTGGGTCTGTTGCGTAGATCTTCTGGTAAGCGTTTGGTAGCCATCGCTTACACCTCCCGGCGGTCGAAGATAAGTACCGCGAGCGTGAGCAGAACCAGTGAGTATACTACCGCGTAGACGATGTTCTGCATCATAAACACTTGGGGATTTTTAATCTCGACGGTGGGGTGGATAATAGAGTTTTGGATGTTGAAGTTTCCAAAGTTCGGCAGGAGGTAGTGAACTATCTTACCTGCACTGCTGACGAGGGCATTCGGGTTCGTGGTTAGCGAATCGATGACACTCGACAGGTTGCCCACCATGAACACGCCAAACGACAAGAAGAAGTTGACGACGGGTGTGGCGAACGTTGAGAAGAAGATGGAGAGTGCCGCCAGCAACAGCATCTGGAAGAAGGTCATCACCACGCCCATAGCCATGTCGGAAGGAATTTTATGCTCTTGTGTCCAGATAAGGATAAGAAAGACAACTCCCATAGCGGCGATGTTGATGAAGACGGTTGCAAATCCACCTAGAAACTTGCCTAGCACGAACTGATACCTCTGTACGGGCTTTGAGAGAACGGTATAGATGGTACGGCGCTCTATCTCAACGGGTATCAGGTAGATACAGGTAACAATGGTGATGAATAGCCCCGCGAGCAGTATGGCGGCTAAGCCTAGGCTACGCAGAACTGTCTGGCTATCTTTGGGGCTAAGGAAACCGAATACGGGTCCCATTGCGATAAGAAACAGACCCGATATCAAGAAAATCCACATCACGCGGCGACGCATAGCTTCGCGCACCGTCTGATTGGCAATAGCGAGCGGTATCATAGTTCTCCTTCCTCTCTCCGAACCGTCTCCACGAAGACATCTTCCAGTGTGCGCTTCTGCGGAATGACAGCAAGCACCTGCCCTTTTGCTCCTCGCACGAGGTCTATCACCGCTGAAATCTCTTCGATAGAGCGAGAAGAGAGACGAATTCTGTCCTCGCCCTCTTTGGTAATACTAGGTACGATAGACTGAAGTTTTGCAAACACTCCGTTATGCAGTGCGCTTCCTTGCGCCACTACCTCGGTTGTCTCACCCTCTACTAGCTCCTTGATGGTTCCTGTCGTGAGGAGTTTCCCGCGGTGGATAATCGCAATACGGCTACAGATGAGTTCGACATCGGCAAGTTGGTGTGAGGAGAGAAAGACCGTTTTCCCTTCCTCTTTCAGGCTACCGACAATGTCACGCAGTTCGGCGTGTGCAATGGGGTCGAGTCCGGAGGTAGGTTCATCCAGAAAGAGCAACT
>JAPLCR010000171.1:0-2364 GCA_026392135.1 Armatimonadota bacterium | reverse complement strand
GAGCAACTTGGGGTCGTTAATAAGAGCCTGTGCAATACCGATACGCTGGCGCATACCCTTGGAGTAACCGCGTACTGCACGTCTCCATGCGTCGGGCTGTAGGCGTACCTTTTCTAGGCACTGCTGTACGCGACGTGCGCGTTCTGGTTGGGGGATTTTGAATAGCCGACCATAAAAGTCGATTAAGTCCCAGCCGGTCATGGAATCGTAGAAGTAGGTCTCTTCCGGTAGATAGGCTAGTGACTGCTTGACGCTGTTGTCGCCCATCGGCTTTCCGAGAATGGTTGCGTCCCCTGATGTGGGGAAAATCAAGCCAAGAAGCATTTTGATAGTCGTGGTTTTGCCCGCGCCGTTGCGCCCTAGAAATCCGAAGATTTCACCCTCTTGGACATCCAAATTGAGGTTATTTACTGCGACAACCTCTTGCTTCTGCCAGACATCAATATACTTCTTTGTTAGGCCGTCGATTTTAATCGCCGAAGCCATAAGAGTGGATACCTCCTTACCCAAAGGTAGAGTTGAAAATAACAAGACATACAGAAACGGAACCTTTAAAGGCATCCGAGTAATAAGTCATACAAAGTAATCGGTTCCTATTACGGAAATAGTATCCGAAAACATCTCAGGCTATTATACCTTTTTCCAAAAAATATTTGGGGGTGTTTCACTTGAGTTGGTTGGAGTAAGCGGATAATTCTCCTCTTTGTGTATTCTAGTAGCCATCACACCGCCATATTTCCGGAGGAGCCAGTGTCCGTCCACTCCCAAGAGATTGTACACCAAGTGCGTCAAGAATTTGAAGCCCTTCTCGCTTTTGTTCTATAAGTGCCTCTGGAACCAACGGCGAATGACGGTAATGCACCAACTCTCACTTGAGGGAGGCAAAGAAGCTCTCCATCGGAGCATTGTCCCAACAACTCCCTTTACGGCTCATACTGCTTGATGAACTGGTATCTTACCTTGTGCCTGTGGTATCCAAGGCGATAGCCGCTAAACATGAGCAGTAGCTCTTTTTGTGCAGAGAGGAGAAGTACCTGTACTCAAAACTAAGAAGCAGGCTGCTGCCCTAGAAAATGCAAAGGCGTTGATATTCTTACAAACCTTGCATCCCCTTATCCACCAACCGAGAAGGAGATTACCTGCCTCGTAGCGAAATTACTTCACACAACCGAGGGCAACTGTTATTTCCTGCCTTCCAGAAAGACGCATGAGGTCGTAACATGAGTACTAAAAATTGGTTCAACATTGGCAACCTCCAAACGGGAGGGCGTGTCTCATTAGTGGCATTCGCACTATGGGGGACTTTCCTCTACCTGACTACACCGCAACCCGTGTCAGCACGTGGTCAAAAAGAGAGTGCTGAAGAGGTGACCTCGGTACGCACCTTTGGAGCAAAAGGGGACGGCACTACCGACGATACCACCGCATTTCAAAAGGCAATAGATGCCTCATCAGATGTCTTTGTACCCAAAGGAACCTATATCATTACGGAGGCTATCCAGCTTCACGATAATCTCAAAGTAACACTCTCGAAAAATGCCCTGCTCAAGTTTCGATGTATGACCAAGGGGCGTGCCCTGTTTACGATAAAGAGCAAATCTAACGTGACGATTGAGGGCGGGCAGATAGATGGTGAAAACGCAAAAAATCCGACAGGAACACTAGGCGGAATCATCATTCGAGGCGACTCACGGCACATTATTATAAAAGACATTGAGATTAAGGATATGCCTACAGAGAGTGAAAAGCACAAGTTTCTAGGTGATGGAATCTATATTGGCTCCGCAGGTGCAGACGCGGAAGCGAAAAAATTCCCCTCCAATATCCTCATTAGCGGAGTCACTCTAGAGAACAATATGCGAAACAATATCTCCATCACGGGAGGACGGCACATCCGCATTGTTGGTTGCTACTTCCTTGGGGCACCCAACGACTCCATCGACATAGAGCCGAACAAACTCGATGGAGATGCCGCCGAGATAACCGTAGTAGGTAACTCCTTTGAAAATGCCAACGTAGCCGTTGGTATTACCAAGTCAGCACGTGGGGTGGTGGTCTCAGGAAATACGATGCGCTGTAACGATACATTTCCGAAAGCACGAAGCGTGCACCTGGGAACGTGTAGTGATGTTGTTGTTACAGGGAACCTGATGGAAGGCGGACAAGAGGGCGTTCGAGTCAACGGCAAAAACTCGGTCATCTCAGGAAACCGCATCCTCAACTCCCGGCATGGGCTATGGGTAGAGGGGCAAGGGCAATTAGTAACCAATAACCTCATCGAAGGGACAACAGAGATTGGAATTATGGTGACCGTGATAGGCGGTAATATCTCCAATAACGTCTTACGAAACTGCGTTACAGATG
>JAPLCR010000373.1 GCA_026392135.1 Armatimonadota bacterium | reverse complement strand
GTTTGCATGGCTTCGATAACTGCCCAGACAGCCTCGAAGCCTTGCTCATAGATAGATGGGAACTCTTCACGGGTTAGCATAGTTCTATTCTCGGAGACTTTCTAACCGAATCCTACTCTTTTCATAGGGTGAGTAGTTACAACCTATCATAAAAAAACGGGTTAAAACTGCATGAATTTTTTTGTCCAGCGCTGGGAAGTACAGAGTGTATATCTGATATAAAAACATTATCGGACTCTACGTTTAATAAAACTAACCCACTTCTGCGGCGGCGTTCTCCTGAAAGAGTTCCCCGTCTCTAATATACCGTCGCACCATCTGTACGCTCCTGTGTCCGGTCTGCGTCATTATCGCCCGTTCGCTCACTCCCGCTTGCGCCGCCGCCGCCGTCGCTAACCCGGACCGCAGGCTATGCCCTGCGAAAAGGAAGAGCTAACTCTTAACATTTTTAGGTATCTATAGGGACGTTAATAAGCGCTCGGTTTTTGTATTAGTATACTTTGACAAACTACACTTTGTCAAAGTATACTAATACAAATTTGTTTATGGAGTACGCCGATGTCTTTCGCCTCTTTTCGTCCGGAACCCTTCTTTAATCGACAAAACGAACTGCGCGCCTTAGAACGCGCATGGAACGTACAGGGGAGCACAGGGCAGATGGTTCTACTTTATGGACGTCGTAGGCTGGGGAAAACCTACCTGCTTCAGCGATTCTTTGCAGGCGGGGTAGGGGAGATGCCGCGCCCTCATGGCTACTATTTGGCAGATCAGACAACGGCGGCGACGCAACGGCTCGCGCTCGCTCGTACACTGCTATCTGTGTTGCCCGATGACGGAGTGGAGGAGGAGGAGATTGCGGTTTCATGGAACGCCTTGCTACGCCACGTCTCCGCGCACTGTCAGCAGGGAGAACGCTTTGGGCTCATCCTGGACGAATTTCCCTACCTCATGGAGCAGTCTCCGGAACTGCCTGCAACGCTACAGGCGTGGTGGGATAGGGAAGGGGCGCATACTAGGGTCTTCCTGGTATTGTGCGGATCTCAACTCTCTGCAATGGCTTCCTTAGGAGCCGAGAGCGAGCCCCTTTTTGGACGCTTTAACGCCGGTATCATGCGACTTGCTCCTCTCCGCTATGATGAGGTTTCAGAGTTCTATCTAGAGAGCCCCTTCTACGGTCTGTTGGAGCGGCTACAGATGTACGGAGTGTTTGGCGGCGCGCCACGTTATCATGCCCTTGTGGACACATCCCAACCGCTAGAGCGCGAGGTCACAGACCTTTTGCTTCGCCCCGGTAGTCCGTTGGAGAATGAGGTGCGTTTCCTTTTAGGAAGCCAACATATCAGGCACCCCGCTCCCTATAACGCTATCCTGCAAGCCATAGCTCAAGGAGAGACCCAGTTCGGGCGCATCCAGCAGGTGACGGATATTGAACGTAGCTCGCTCTCCTTCCATCTGAAAACCCTTTTGGAATTGGGATGGATAGAAAGAGAGTTGCCATTTGGCGAGACCAGCGAACGGCGCGCCCTCTATATCGTCGCGGATCCGTTTTTAGCATTCTGGTATCGGTTCGTCGCTCCCCTGTCGAGCGTTCTCCAGTTCAACGATCCCATTGCAGTCTATAGAGAACGAATAGCGCCTTATCTCTTCGACTATATGGGGCGCTATGTTTTTGAGGGCGTCTGTCATCAGTGGTTGCAACGTCACGCCCGGACACGCTTAAGTCTCTCCATTCAACGAATGGGGCGTTACTGGAGTCGCGACGGACAGACGGAGATAGACATTGTCGCGGAACTCTCTGACGGGACGTATCTGTTTGGAGAGTGCAAATGGAGTGCGAATCGCCCCACTGGCTTGAGCGTTTTGTCGGCGCTACAGGCTAAAGCTCTCTCTTTGCCAGAGGCGCGATACCGGCGGAATCCCTCTTTTGTCCTCTTTACCGCAGGCCAATTTACTCCCGACCTAAAGGCTTTATCCAAAGACAGGGAAAACAGAGTGTTCTTAATCAGCGGAGAAGACTTAATTCTCTCCAAGTCTTCGCCGTCCTCAGCTACGGATCAGTAGTTGCCCTATATTGATACTATAATTGGTATCTAAATAATACCAATTACAGGTAGAACGTCACGATAACCGAGACATTGGCGGTTATCGCCGCCGCCAGCATATGGCGGTCGTCCGGGTCGGGGAGCGAGAGGGTGGGGATAAGGGATTCGTAGCCCGTCACAATCCCACTTCTGCGGCGGCGTTCTCCTGAAAGAGTTCCCCGTCTCTAATATACCGCCGCACCATCTGCACGCTTTTGTGCCCCGTCTGCGCCATAATCGCTCGTTCGCTCACTCCCGCTTTCGCCGCCGCCGTCGCCAGCCCTGCGCGTAGACTATGCCCTGCAAACTTGGTCGCGTCCAGTCCGGCTTTCTCCGCGTAGCGTTTGACGACGCTCGCAACTGCATTGCCTGAAAGGCGTTTCGGCGACACGTGTCCGTGCCGATTGACTCCCGCAAAAAGGGGCGTCTCCTTTACATTATACAGGGGGGCTTGTAGCGGGTCGGATTCGGGGGTAGGGGGCTTTGTCGCATTGAGCCAGGCTTGCAGACTCCGAACGGGGCACGTATACCCGTAAGATCCGTAAGGTATGCCAATTTTGCGCCCTTCGCCCTCCTGATCCGTCTTGCTTCGCCGCAAGGTTATGGTCGCACCCTCTACGGTGAAGACGACATCGCTACGGTTCAGTCCTACCAACTCGCTCCGACGAAACCCGCCTGCGAACCCGACTAAGAGGAGCGCTCTGTCTCGCGTTCCCAGCAGGTTGTCAGGCAGTTGCGCCACCATGCGCCGTATTATCGGGGTCACGGCAGGCTCCTTGCACTCTGGAGCGACTCCTTTGGCGCGGCGGATTCCCTGCCATACCGCCCGAACGAGTGCCGTCTTGGTAGGGGACTCAAGACCTTTCGCGGCGTGAACCTGAGAGATGGCGGAGATTCTTCGCTGTAAGGTGCTACATTTGTGGGTGTTGGCAAGATGCGAGAGATAGAGGGCGACGGTCTCCGGGGAGGCAGGGAGAGTGGCGAACCTATGGGTTCCGCACCATGCGTCGAAGTCGTTCCAGTCGGCGTGATAGGCGCGTCGCGTGTTGTCGGCTTTCGCGTGTCGAGCGTAATCCTGCGCTTGCTCCACCAGAGCGGAAATCTCAAGAGAGCGGTTAGATTCTAGCGCTACGATGTTCGTATCCACAGGCATTTCCCCTTACGCTTCTTGAGACATTCAGGAGGCGATTTCGGAACTCATAAGGGATCGCCCGCTAAGGGTTCTCTTTGCGCCATGGTCTCAGATGAAGTCTCTATGTGTTTCCAAGCGGGTAGCAATACGTCTCAACCCCTGAAGCGTATCTGGGTGGAGGACGCAGGCGTCGGGAACAGCGATCGCTTGTAGAGACCCAGTCGCGCCGTTTCCGCCATGAGAGCCCTCATGACCTGTTCGCGCCGAGCAATCTCTCTTACCTTCTGAAGAGCGTTCATTATCGGGATATCTGCCTTAACAACGACCCGAAGTTATCTAAAAAGGGTTAAGGGTGCGAGTTTGGATTTTCGACTATCAGACCTTCCGCTACGGCGGCGGCGTTCAATTCCGTGTCGGCGGAGAGTAGAATAACGGTAGGTAGATTCGTAGCGCGATAACTTACGTTCACCTCTAACGCCGCCGCCAATTGCACGGCGTCGTAGCCACGTAGCCCATACGTTTCCGCCAGAAGCATCGCCTGGTTCACCAGAACTTCGGTTACTTCAATGATTTTGTACTCTATGCTTAAATGGGCGCGGAATGCGGCGCGGGCTACAACGCTGTCAGGAGGAGCAAGCGTCCCCCCGCGTTCACGCCGAGCGAGAGCCGCAATGAGTTCTACTGCCGTGGTACGCACGACAAACACCGTGCAACCCGTAGACGGCTCTAAAGTCGCCTGTAACCAGTTCGTTCCTATCTCGTTAATATAGCGTTTTGAGAGCGCGCTAGTATCTGCAAAGTAGACATTCGCCATTAACGACGTTCCTCAATGATGGTCTCCGACAGAGGCTTTCCCTGTATTGGCACGGGATTGTACTCTATGGAGCGTTCCGTGCAACGCGGTTT
>JAPLCR010000601.1 GCA_026392135.1 Armatimonadota bacterium | reverse complement strand
TACGGGCAACTCCCAACCTGCTCAATGGCATAACCTCTCCCCTGTCCGAAACGCCATTCCCGTTCTTATCTTGCCAGACCGCGATACCCTCCAACTCCTTGCCTGTCAGCCAGCCGTCCCCATTCGCGTCCAGTCGGGCTAACGGCGCGTACCCGTACTTCCATATCATACACCATGTCACATTCCCGAAGAGTTGATAGCCGGAGCGAACGAGCCCGTTATGCAGAGGATCCCACACCAGAATCCCCGCTCGTGCGTTCACCCAACTCCAGCGCGTTCCCATTCTGTCGCCCATCAGGTCGAAGCGAACCGCTCTGTGCGGCGCGACGAGTTGGGAGAGCGTATGGCACCCGTTCATAGGGAAGATGATGGGGCTGATGGAACGACTGACTCCTTCCGCCTCTCGCAACCACGTTTTAAGCGCCGCCGTCTCTTGTTTAGATTGCGTGTCGGTGCGTTTTTCTTGAAGACGCACGATGCTCGCCGCCGCCTCTCGAGCGGGTATCTGGAAACCCCCTAGAATGTGCAACGGCCTTTTTCGAGAAGGCGCATACTCCTTGTAGACTCGGCGCAACGCCTTCAGCGCCTCGTTTCGCCACTCCTCCTCCGTCGCAATCGCCGGAGGATCCTTGAATATCGCGGGAAGCGTCTTTGCGAATTTCATGCCTTGTTCCAGCATCCAGCCATATCCTAACAGAGAATACGAATACTTTGCCTCAAAAAAGCGTTCTTGCTTAGGGTGAGGGGTTCCAAAATTAAGGGACTTCATGTAACACTCTAGCGAGAGCCGCAGGAACTTCTCCTGCTCCTGTTTTGGGAGGGAGACGGCGGCTCCCTTGTCAGGATAGAGAGGATTTCCAAAGTCCTCATATCCCATCTGCATAACGCCCCGTTTCAGCGATTTGCCGTCAATAGACCGAAAAGCGGCTTGGAGGCTTTTTTTATTCGAGGCGTATAAGACGCTATAAACCCGCCCCAACTCGTAGTGAGTTGCGGCGTCTTTGGGGTGCTTTTTAATATAGGCTTGCAGGTTGTCGATAAGCTTTTTAGGGGGAGTCTCTTCTGTCGTTAAAGTAGACATAATCATGCCAAAGGAGGGCGTGCGGGACGCAAACGTCCACGTCATCATAAAAGCGCATAGGCAGATAACGGGTCTTCGCATCGCGTTCGCCCTCCTTTGCAGGGGTCGTCTTATTTTCCTAGAACAGCCCGGTTACGACCTTCCCCTTCACCAGTTCGCGGGGCTGGTTCAGGTGGTTGTAGATAATCGTCTCCGGCGCAATGCCGAGCGTGTGGTAGACCGTCGCGAGAAGGTCGGTGGGGTGTACGGCGTTCTCTACGGGGGTGGAGCCTGTCGCGTCCGACTTTCCGAAGACGCGCCCGCCCGGCACGCCGCCGCCCGCGATAAGCGCAGTATAGCAGTAGGGCCAGTGGTCGCGCCCGTCGGGAGCATTGCCGTTGCCGGAGGTGCTGACCCCCATGCGCGGTGAGCGTCCGAACTCTCCGACTGCTAGTACGAGCGTATCTTGTAGCATCCCCTTCTGGCTAAGGTCTTCCAGAAGTGCAGAGAGGGCACTGTCTAACTTAGGGCAGTGTAGGTTTTTGAGGGGACCAAAGTTCGCGGCGTGCGTGTCCCATGCGGTGGTATTCGGGTCGCCGTTCGCCACAGAGGGCCAGTTCACCTGAACGAAGCGGGTTCCCGCCTGAATTAGCCGACGCGCTATCAGCGTCGACTGTCCGAAGGTGTGCCGCCCGTAGCGGTCGCGCACTTTGTCCGACTCTTTGGTAAGGTCGAACGCCTCTCTCGCGTGCCCCGAAAGTATTAGCCCCAGTGCCTTCTCGTAGTACGAGTCGAGTGCGAACGTGCTGACAGCCTTTTCAAGAGCAGGCATCCCCGAATCTATCACTGTGCGAAGTTTTGCGCGGCGCTCGAGGCGCGTCCGAGAGACATCTGCCCTCAGCGTCAGGTCGTCCAGCGTTATTTTGTCCATCTTCTTCTGGTCGGTATCTTCACCGGAAGGATAGAGGTAGTAGGGGTCGTAGGCTTTGCCAAGAAACCCTGCGGTTCCCGCTTTCCCGATAATATTGCTCTCCTGCAAAGGGCGCGGAAGCATTACAAACGGGAGCATCGGTACATCCGGCGGCAGGAACTTCGAGACGTGAGAGCCGACGTTAGGATAGTCGGAGGGTGTGGGCGGCTCTAACTGCCCGGAAGGAGAGACTCTGTCCGCCTGTTCACCCGTCAGCATCTGATACATGGCAGCAGTGTGATTGAACAGCCCGTTCGGGGTGTAGGAGACAGAGCGAATAAGAGTCGCTTTGTCCATCTGCTGTGCCAGTAGCGGCATGGTCTCCGAGAGCCATATGCCCGGTACATTAGTGCGAATAGGCTTGAAAAGCCCACGCACGTTTTCGGGCGCATCCGGCTTTGGATCCCAGATGTCTATGTGGCTGGGTCCGCCTTGTAGGTAGATAAGAATGACCGATTTCGCCTTTTTCCAACCGGGTTTTGCACCCGCCGAAGCCGGCTTCGAGTCGGCACGGGCTTGTTGCTCCAGAAGAGCAGGGAGAGCCAGACCTAGCATGGACGCGCCGCCTACCTCTAAAATCTCGCGTCGCGTGAGACTATCGCACATCTTACCTTGTTGACCAGGAATGTATAGCATAGTAACTCCTTCTAACGGTTAAAGAGAAAAGCGGGGCTATTGATAAGCGCCCAAGAGAGGTCTTGCGCCCCTTCCATTCGCGAAGGCGACTGCTTGATATAGTTCAGCGTGTCCTTGCGCTCTTTGGCGGTAGGGTATCTACAGAGTGTTGAGAGGAAAATCTCTTCGATGACCTGCTCATCCGAAGGGTTTATCTGCATAAAACGCGCCAGACGACCTGCGGGGTTTGCAATCGCATCTGAGATGGTGGGACCGTTGATAAGATTGAGGGCTTGCCCCAAACTCACGTTGCTGACACGTTCACATTCGCAGGGAGACTCGCGTGCCGGACGACCAAACAGGCTCAAGAAGAGGTCTCCGCCAGCAATAGCAGCATCGGGTAGCTGTTTCGCCTTTGTGCCAATAGGCAGTCCCTCAAACTTAGGAACTGTCGCCGTCGCCTCATGAATCGCGTCGAGGAGCTGCTCTGCCTCTAGGCGGCGCGGCATTGCATGAGAGAAGTTGATAATGTCGTCTACATTCCACTTGTTTGTGCCTAGCGACGACTGATAGGTGCGGGAGAGAGCCATAACGCGCATAATGTGGCGCATATCATATCCGCTCTTCACAAAGTCTGCATTGAGTGCTTCGAGTAGCTCTGGGTTGCTGGGTGGGTTGCCTCCGCGAATGTCGTCTACCGGGTCAATAATTCCCTTGCCAAAGAAGTAGCTCCAGAGACGATTCACAATAGCACGTGAGAAGTAAGGGTTTTCAGTTGCGGTCAGCCACTCTGCGAAGCCTGTGCGCCTGTCCCCAAAACTTGCCAACTTGGGGCTACGCCCTATCGGAACTTTCGGAGGGACTACAGCATTGGTTTTAGGGTGCGTAACTTCACCGCTGTCTGCCGCAAAGACGACCTCCGAACCCGCCATCTGGCTCGACTTATGCGCTACACGCGCAAAGAACGCGCCAAACTGATAGTATTGATTCTGAGTCCAACGCTCGAAGGGGTGGTCATGGCACTTGTTACAAGAGAAGCGTATTCCTAGAAAGAGCTGAGTGACGTTCTCTGTCGCCTTTGAAGTGTCGTTGTTTACACGGTAGAAGTTTGCGGGCGCATTTTCGTAGGAATCCCCCGAAGCCAACACCAACTCACGTACAAACTGATTGTAGGGCTTATTTGAGGCAATGGAGGTCTGTATCCAGTTGCGGAACTTACGTACCCCGCGCTCGCCCAGAAACTTGCTGTTGGCACTGAGAAGGTCAGACCACTTGTTTGTCCAACGCTCGTTATACTCCGCGGAAGCCAACAAGTTGTCTACGAGCTTCGCCCGTTTAATCTGCACTGGGGACTTATCGGCGACAAAGGCGCGTACTACCTCAGGAGTGGGAGGAAGTCCCACAAGGTCTATAGAGACGCGGCGCAAAAACGTGCTGTCATCACAAAGAGGGGAGGGTATCGTCTTGATTTTTTGGAGTTTCGTGTCAACGTGCTTGTCTACATAGTTGAACAGTGGTAGCTGCGTCCACTGATAGCCGGTGCGGTCTCCAATAACGGTTAGGGCAGTAGAGGCGTAGTTTCCCTCATAGCGCACTAGCAGTGCCGCTTCACCGCGTCGAACAGCGGTCAGCGTACCAAGAGGAGAGGTGGTCGCAACTTCGGGCATACTGCTTGTAGAGACTGCGAGGCGCGAAACATCGCGGGTGGTTCCATCCGTGTAGTGCGCGATAACGAGGGTCTTTTGGGTCATACCGGGAAGCGTGAGGTTTGGAGTTTTCGGAAGCACTTCCAACCGCGTGATTTTCGCCGCAGTTGCCGAGTCGTCCTTCACTCCTTCACGAATCCAACCTTCTAATACAGCGTAGTTTGCTGTGCCGGGGAAGAGTACTGCGCCTCCTTTGTGGGAGATTTTTGCAGTGGACTTGAGGAGCATCAGGCTCTGAGCGGGGTCTACACGGTTACAGCGTCTTCCCAGAACATCGTCCACAAGAGCATGATAGTCGAAGGCAGGGTCATAACCGCGTAAGGAGAGCTTGAATCCGTTTTTGCCCTTAGCAGAGCCATGACAAGTGCCTGCATTACACCCCACCTTACTCATAACGGGCATCACTTCACGCACGAAACTCATCGGAGGTTGCACAGCACTCTTTACATTCACCGAGAGCGTAGTCGTTTTGCCTCCGGCGGTGACGGTTACGAGCGTTTTACCCGCCTTGAGCGGCGTAATTTTGCCCTCTTCGTCTACCTTCACGATACTGTTGCCCTGCACCTGAAATTTTGCAACGGGTGAGAGATCGAGTGAGTAGCCGTTCGCGGTCTGCCCTGTCACGAGTACGGAGCGTGTGTCACGCCCGTCGTAAAAAGTCAGTGTGGTAGGCTCCACCACAATAGAGAGAACTTTGGGCAGGGGCTTCTGGGCAAGAGCCGTAAAACCTGTTCCCAAAACGAGTAGTCCAATCAAAAAAGGACGCGCCAAAAAGGACATGGTATGATTCCTTGTCACGGATATCGGCGACTTTGCGCCGTACTAATTAGCCTAAGTTACGACTCTCTTAGGGCAAACGCTAAAAAGCACCTACCCAAGAAAACCTACTTATACATTGTACACCATGAATCGCTCCGTCCTATCTGTTTTGTAGCATCTAGGTACGCTTTCGTGTGCAAAAATCGCGAAACCTGTCGCTACTAATAGAAGTAGCCTCTGCAAGCAGTCCACTACTCCTTCGCACCAGCATTGAGAAGTAGACCGGCAATATCGAAATGCTTGAATCTCCGTGCATAAGCCAAGGGGGTGTACTCTGCACTAATACCTATGTTGACCTCAGCTTTGTAATTGATAAGAAATCTCACCATGCCCGTATCCCCTGATACGACAGGCTCTGTCAAGGTTGTTTCTAGAGGGTTTTAGTGGAGAAACAGCGTTCTTTTTCATCAAATGAGTAAACCTATGGGAGGTCAGGTGTGAAACAGAGGTTCCACCGAAAGTTACGGTGGAACCTCCTAATTCTCCTACTTCGCCGATTCAGGCTGGACGGGCGACTCGTCCAGCTCAAGTATGTCAAAGCGGCGTGAAACGGGGTCAAGTGCGTCCTTCAAGATATGAAACGTCTCTTCAAGGCGTTCACGGATTCTCTGAGCGTCCTGCGCTTCGGGAGAGCCTACTGGGAAACGGCTCACATCACAGCGCGTTAATAGGCGTTGATACGCGGCTTGTGCGGTCTGAAAGTCGGAGCCGACCTCTATCCCTAAAAGGTTATAGTGAGGTGTCAGCGGGTCGTACTCCGTATTTGTCTGTGACATAGGAGAGCTGGTACTCGCAGGAGTTCCCTTCCGAATCTCTTCGGGGGTACGCATACGCGGCTGAATACCTCCCAATTCGGGCGCGTGTACCTTAGCCGCCTTTAGTTGCGAGTCTCCCGGAGACTCACCCAGTTCGCGTGCTGCGTCTTGCCGAGACTGTCGCCTAGTAGCGATAGTCTGTTCGCGTTGCGCCTCACGCTCCTGTGTCTCCGCGTCCAAATCGTCCATACGATCGCGCAGTTCGTTAAATTTGCCGCGAGCAATTCGATAGAAGCGTTCAGGAATACTCATAGTCTACGCTCCCTGCTACTTTTTGCCGAGACGTTCTTCTAACTCTTTCAGTTGACGGTCAAGATCGCTTTCAGGAACACTCGCCCCAGTACCGTTTCCGTTGTTGGGGGTTGTGCCGCCTCCAACGGTCTGAATCTGCTGTGTATTGGAGGTGTTGTAGCGGAGAGCGGGGTTATTGCTCATCTTCATCTCCAGTTCAGCAAGCTCTTGGTCGACGACCACATCCATCTGAGTGAGTTCCATTTCGCGCATCTTACTGTCAATACTGGTTCCAGTAATCTCAGAGCGGGCATCTGCCTCGGATTGCAGGGAGGCGATACGCTCTTTTGCCGCCGACCAGTTGCTTTCAGTATCGCTAAACTGGAAACTATCCAAAGCCTTAGCAAGCCTGTTCTGAATTTGAGCCTGTTTGAGGTTGGCTTTCAGCGCAAGGGCTTCAGAAGTCCGTTGGCGAATGCGCTCTTCCTCAGAACGAATAGCGACTTTAACCTTGTCTACCGAATCGTTGGCACGTATAAGGTTTTCCCTCATAGAACCGAGGGTCTGCTCGTAGGTTGCCTTCTCTTTGAGGAACTGCTTCGCAAGTTCGCGGTTACCGCCTTGCAGAGCCATCATCGCCTTCTTTTCGAGATCAGCAACGGTACGCTCTTGATTGTCTACCTCTTTTTGCAGGTTGTTACGCTGAGTGATAGCCTGAACCGCCATCTCACGGTTCTTTATCTGACTCTCTTTCATTTCGCGAACGGCATCGTTAATGATTATCTCAGGGTCTTCCCACTGGTCTAACTTACCATGTAGAAGCGACTTGAGGTATCGCCAAGCCCGCACAAACGGATTAGAACTTGTACTCATTCTATCTCCTTCTCCTTTACCACATCCATAGATTCCGAAAACAACTGTTCCTAAAACTCAGTAGTTTCGAGAGTTCTCATCTTGTATTTCGGAATGGCGTGTTCTATTTTTGTTCCATTAAGTGTAAGTTGACACTCGCTAAAAAGGCTGTTCGCGAATCATCTCGCCGCTATAGGCTACTCTTCTTGAAATCAGGCACAGTAACTCTCTATACAGACTCTACGAAACAGCATTATCACATTTTTCTTTAACAGTTGTCAACTCTTTGGTAGATAGCATTACGAATAGGTCTCCCCATTACGTTTCGTAAAGTTGAGGCGTTATGCAAAATTCCACACTTACCCGTTCTCACCTGCACATTCTATCAAATTGTGGCGAACATCTCGCAATTTTCACAACAAAAGCACGCTTCCCCTATCAGAAAGGCGTTCTGCACACTTAATGGCACTTTGTTTTTGCTTTGTGTTTTAGCGTGGACCTAAGAAACGGTCTCCGTTGAAATGTATTAGGTGGTCAGGTTCTTCCGCAATCCAGACCTCAGTCTCCCATGCAATCTCCGCGACCCATTTCCTGAAATCTTTACGACTGAAAAACGCGGTTATGTAGACAATACCTGCGGTGCAGTCGGTGGTTAGCGTTCTCAGTTTCCCAACTCTTATGGCGGACATAGGGCCGCTACTGCACACCGCTTCAATCAGGAACAGCCAACTCTTATTGGAGAGATAGGCGACGACATCCGGTAACTCCCCATGTTTGAGGTCGAAAAAACGGAGGGATTCTAGTCGCTCTTGCATAACATGAAGGCGTTTTTGGGCGGCATCACCCCAATATAGAACTTCCGCGCCCTGTGCAAAACGTGGCAGAAGCTGTTCCACTATAGCCTTTTGCAATTGGTTGTGTTCGCCGGGAGAGAGTTCTAACCTCTCTCCTGTGGGTAGCGTTATCACAACTGTTACCGCTTCATAGCGCAGAGATGAGGCATTGGTTGGCGTGTCATTCGGACTGACAAAATTTGCCACAATCGTCTCCCAATCGCCTTCAGGTAAAAAGCGTGCGGCTTCTGCAAAATTATTCGCTATCGCATAGCCTCTACTGGGGTTGTTTCGAGCAGAATCGGGCATTGTTGAGACAACTACCCCTACATCAATCAGATAGAGCAAGTCTTTCCGGCGAATGTCGTCATAAGACCCCGATGAAATATCCTCTTGGAAGTTTTCGTTCTCGAATTTGATAATCTCGCGAGTTTTTAGAGACCTGCCTGAACTCTCGCTTTTTAGGTTCGACCAGTCGGTAGATGTTTTTACATCGCCAACGGCAAGAAACGCCATCGCCATCTTTTCCAAAGCCCTGTCAGAACCGTTGCACGGAACACCTATCCGTTGTAAAAAGACAAGGGCTTCACGAATAACCCTCCTCGTGCTTTCGGTCTTATCGCCTTTGAATTTGATAGTTCTGAAAGAGTTCATAAAGTAAATAGGCTTGGCTGGACAGGCGAGGCGTAGCGGCGAACGCTTTTTGCGTCTAAGCGCTCGGAAGAGGCGAGGTACTCACGGACACTCTTCGCGAGTTGGAACGCCATGAGGGGTGGTACAGCGTTTCCTATCTGATTGAATATGGAAGCCTCGCTTCCCTCAAAAGTAAACCAGTCAGGGAAGCTCTGGAGCCTTGCCGCCTCTCGAATAAGGAGCCTCCGTCGTCTACCATCACTAAGGCGAATACGGTGCATATCCGATGTTGCGCCCGCAAGATTTCTACAGGTTAGGGTGCGGGCAGGCGTGTTCAAGTGAAGGTCTCGCGGTCTCACGCATTGGGATTTGCGCTCATAGGTTGCGATATATTTATCCATACTCTCCGTAAGAAATTTTGATTCAGGGGGGGCGATGTGCGCTAAATCAATGAGTGCTTCTCCTGCTGTTACTACTTTATAAATAGGCTTTGGAAAGTGAAAAACGCCGCGATGCCCCACGACTACAACACGCTCACGGTTTTGCGGAACGCCGTACTGAGCGGCATTCAGGAGCCGTACCTCTACTACATAGCCCAACTCTCGAAGTTCGGAAAGGACTTGCTCCAAGTACCATTTGCTACGGTAAAGTAGCCCCCGCACATTTTCAAAAAGCCATATATCGGGTTGCAATGCGCGAACTGCGGAGATAAAGACGGGAAAGCCATCTCTGTCGTCCGCCACTCCTTTTTGATTTCCAACGACGCTAAACGGCTGACACGGAGGCCCCCAATAATAACCGTAGACGCAGGAATGACTGTTTCCGGGGCTAAACGGACTTGGTGACACTCTCCGTGAAGGTTACGGCGATAGGTAGCGCAAGCATCCGCGTTCATTTCAAAACCAACCGTTGCGAAGCCTTCCGCCTCGAATCCCAGCGCAAGCCCTCCGCAACCCGCGAACAAATCTAGTACAAGCGGGGCTTGCTTTGGTTTTGGCATGAGAGTTTCGTTAATTTGCGTAATGTAGTCCATATTCTATTGTGGCACATATCACGGGGTCTGAGAAATCAGTTTGTGGCTCTCAAGAACGTAGGGAACGATAGAGGGAAACTCATTGAAGTCGCTGAAATGGTAATAGGTCGTACCGTTTGGCATAAGCAGAACGGCAATACCGCCAAAACCCGACATCCAGACCGCCCAGATAGGGCTTTTGAGGGCAGGGTACAGTTGTGGGGTCATCTGGTATGCCCAAAAACCGTTGTTATATTTGAGGGTATAAGCCGGTATATTCATGCCTCTGTCATTGGGGTCTTTTTGAAGGGCGGCGGCGAGTATACGAGGGGAAAGCACCTGTACTCCGCCAATCTTGCCGCCGTCATTATTGAGTAGCTTCGCGATTTTGAGAACGTCATCAGGAGTCACGAAAAGCCCGTATCCGCCGAGTGCCTTTCCGGTAGGACTGTTATCAGTACGGAGAGTACTCATAGCCCCTGCGCTCAAATCCAACGGCGTATAGACATCTGCACAAAGCATCTGAAATAGGTCGGAGTTCGCCCCAACCCTCTTCCGTAAGAGGCTGTTCATTGCCGTTGTCGCTATAAAGGTGTCAGCCGTGCGATAGACCCACTGTTTGCCCGGAGCGGTACGGTTTGGCGCGTCCAAAGCACCTTTCATTTTGTCTTGATAGGTCTCTTTAAGGAAGAAGCTCTGGCTCATACTGAGGCTGTTTTCATCTGCAAGGTAGCTCGCGCTATCGTAGTTGCCTGTAGCCATATCGAGGGCATGGTTAAATGTGACCTGCTTCCAGTCGCCTCTGCTAGTAGCCGCCTCTGGTAAGTAGTCCTTAATATTCAGGTCGGCTACTGCGTCGCCGTACCTCTGAGCAAGACGCATAAGTGCCACACTCGCCAAGGCAGACTTGGCAATCGAGAAGGAGGGAAGGCGCAACTCCGCAGGAAAGGGATAGACTCCATAGCGGGTGGGCTGAGTGCCGACGTAGTGAGTTCCATTAATAAAAAAGCCGTAAGCAGTACGGTGTGCAGGGCTGATCCCTCTCCCAAAAACGGTAATGTCTACCTTAGAATCAGGGTAGTCTTTAGGAAGGTCTGTGAGAGGCTTCGTGGGAATACGGCTCTTAACCTCTTGCGCGTAACTCTCTTTGAGAGTAACAGCATTGGCAGGCAACGCCGCGGTGTACTTCGCAGAGACCTGCCCCCACATATCAAATTTGAACCACGTACAGGTCTCCTGCGTTATCTGATACCGCACATTGGAAACGCTCTTGCCATTAAAAAGGAAGGTCAACGAGCCACGGTGCACAGCGTTCTGATTCCTCTGCACGAGCGCGAAGGGGATTGCACAACGCGACCAGCCGCTATCACTCTTCTCCTTCCAAACACGCCCCGCGCCTAATAGGTAGTTCCAGTAAGGGTGCCCAGTGTAGAAGAGTCCCTGCTGTACAGGAATGAGGTGGCTGCCACTCTGCACAAAGGCAAAATCGAAAGGAGGTAGGTGCTTACGTTGCTCTATGGCAGAGTAGCCATACAGGTCGGTGACGGCTCGGAAACCTCCTGAAGTAGCGACTCCCTTGAGTGTCAGCCTCCCCGCGAAATCGTGAGGGGAGGGCGCAGAGTTTTGCGGAAGGGCAAAGGCAGAGTCGTCAACAGGGGCAGTACCGACACCTTGCATGAGGTCTTTGTAAATAAGTAGTGTGCGGGCGACACTGCCGTTACCCGTGAGCGGGTCGCCGAGAACAGTGGACTGGGCACGCAATTCTCGTGAGGTTAAGAGAAGGGTTAGGCTAAGAAGAAACACAAAAGAAGGGCTATACCTTCTGGAAATAGGCTTTTGCATCGGCGACAAACTCCTCCCATACGCCTTCGGGTTCCCATATCAGCGTCAGTTTTGCGTGTGCTTCCGCTTCGCTGATACCCACGCGGAGAGTGTGGTAGAGATAAAGAAATGCAGAAACCCGCATATTCATGGCGCAATGCACAAAAACACGTCGCCCGTTCCACTCATCCATTCTGTCAAAAAATGCCTCCAGCTGAGTCAGTTGAGGTGTGTCCCACTCTACAGGAATTCGCGCAAAATCCATCCTTAAAGCCCGTACTTGCGCCTCTTCTTCCTGAAAGTAGGGCGGTCTATCGGGTAGTAAGGAGAGTACCGCCTCATACCCCGCCTCCTGAATGGAGGCGAACTGTTCTACAGTGGGCTGTCCAGCCGAGCCGATACGCTCAGAGTAGGCAAGATAGTTTATAATAGGCTGAAGAGACATGATGCTATTCTACCCCACGCTACCTATTTTCTGTACAAGACGCGTGATCCTATTTCACAGAGAAACAAAGCAAAAAAAGACGACAGCCTTACTTACAGGCTGTCGTCTTTTCAGGTTAACGTAGGGTGTTAGCGAACGCGACGCGCCCCTCTAAATGCCCCTTTGTAGTAGCCGCTATCAAGGCTATCCACACGCACACCGCCAGAACGGCGGCTGGAAGAGTGAACGAACTTACCATCGCCCACATAGACACCGACGTGAGAGATACCTTTACGAACGGTCTCAAAGAAAACCAAATCACCCGCCGATAACTTGTGAACCCAGAACAGTCGAACCCACCGCGTGACCCGCCGCCGGAACGGTAGGGCGTACCGCGATAGGAGAGGGCTTCACGAATCACTTCGTTATTTACCTTATCGCCAACGTGCGCCTCTGGAATGTTCCTTCCACCATACGAGCGATGTCCAGAAGCGTACTGTTTTCCACGCTTACTCCACTCTTTCTGATGCCGCCGTGCAACCTCTACCTCATGCTTACGATGCTTCTGCGCTGTGCGTCGATTAGACTCCATCTGTCGTCCACGTGCCGCCTTGCGAACCTTTTCACGCGACTCTTCAGTTCTATGCGCTACAGCAATAGGCTTAGGAGATTTATGCTCGGTAGGCTTGGGAGTCTGATGTGCTACCTGCACAGTGGTTGCTTTTGCCTTCGGGGTTGCTAATAAATCTTCACGAACCCAGCCAGACTTGCCGTCAGGAAGGGTAATCTGTGCCCATCCCTCTTTGTGTGCCGTCATCGTAACGGGGATGCCTTTATCAAACATATCCACAAGGCGGCTCTCACCACCAGGAGCGATACGTACTTTAACTCTATCGCCTCCAATGGTACGCGCCTGTTTTAACGTATGTGCAACTTTTACGGGCTTGGGGGCGGCAGGAATGGTGAGGACTTTCCCATCACGCACATTTAGAGGATCGGTAATGTGGTTCGCCGCAACAATGTCTTGAGCCAATAGTCCATACTTACGTGCAATGGAAGTTAGTGTCTCACCCGGTTTCAAGGTATGTGTCTGTGTAGCCTCCGCGGGGAGGCTTGCCTGTACGACCAGCACTGCTACTATGGCAACGCAAGAACGTATCCAGCGAAAATCTATTCTCGTCAACACGGGTCTCCTTTCTCGTGGGGAGTCGGGTCGGAAATATCAAATGTTCCAGTGTGTGACCAATGCCACACCCTCTTTGTGAACTTTGTTACAATCTCCGCCACCTCTACTATAGCGAATCCTTACCGCCTATGTCAACCTTTCTAAACACATAATTCGGAAAAATATCGGCCTATTTCTCAAGTGTGCCTCCTACCTCTCGCACGGTGTGATATACTTAAACATCAGTTTCAACACTCCTAAGACGGGATGGCTATGGAGTTACCACAAATACTTTCGGGAATCCGTAACGGTAATCTATGGATGGGAAGCCTCGATATTTTCCTCGTGGCATTCCTAATTCATCGCCTCCTGCTTTTGGCGAGAGGGACTCGCGCCGTCCAGATTTTGGGTGGGCTTGCAACCCTGTTCCTTGCACTTATCGTAAGCCGCCGCCTCCACCTCGATACCCTGCACTGGCTCCTACAACAGATACTTCCGCTAGGTCCCGTCGCTATCGTCATACTCCTCTATCCCGAGCTACGTCACGCCTTAGAGGAGTTTGGTCCGCGCTTCTGGACGCGTAGCCTCAATATCGTAAGCAAAGTTGACACGACCGAGATGGTCACAGAGGTGGTACGTGCTATTGAAAAGCTCTCCCGTGACAAGGTGGGCGCACTTGTTGTCTTTGAACGGCAGTTCCGCCTCGACCAGACTATTGAGAGTGGAACCCTCCTCAATGCACAAGTAACCTCTTCCCTCCTTCTTACCCTCTTCCACAAAGGGACGAGCCTACACGACGGCGCAGTCATTATTCGTAAAGGCACCATCGCAGCGGCAGGTTGCCTCCTCCCACTCACAGACCGCCCTAAGGTGGATGCAGAGGTGCATACACGCCACAAAGCCGCACTCGGTATGTCGGAAAACTCGGATGCAGTCGTCCTCGTAGTATCAGAAGAGACTGGGACTATCTCACTCGCAGTCAATGGCAAGCTCCTACGTGGCTTTCGCTCCGAGAACCTACGTGAACGCCTAAACCAACTACTTCATGTCACCCATTCCGACCTTGAAAACGTGAACACAGGCGGAGAGACTTCCGACCAACGCGCCTGAGAAACCACAGAACGCTATGTCTTTTCTTGAACCCTATATTCCTAATAAAGAGCGACTTGAACAACGCAAATCCGACATCACGATGAGCCTACGAACGGATTGGGTGTTCAAAGTTATCGCACTTCTTACCGCAGTTACGCTCTACGTCTACGTCCAGACAGAGCGCAATCCAACCATCCAGCGTAGCTTCAATATCACTATCACCCCTGTAAACAACACTGAGGGAATAGACTACGACCTTGAAAGCCCCACGATTGCCGTCACCTTATCAGGACAAAAGAGCGTACTGGAAGGTCTGAAGGACAGCGATATCCACGCACTTGCCGACATACACAAGCTGAACCCGGAGGTCTACACTCCTCAGGTTCTCCTCCTTCAAATTCAACTCCCAAATCTCCCCGCGCCAACCCTCAAGGGGCTAGTTTTCGACCCCCCCATGCCCTCTACCCACGTACAAATCTACCAACCTGCGGTAAAAACACTCTCTGTAACTGCCCTCTATCCGAAAGAGCCGCCCGTCGGATTTCGCTACGGTAATCCAGAGATACAGCCCAGCAGGGTACGGTTGATGGGAAGGGCTGAGAAAATGAAGCGCGTCACACACATTGTGGTCAACGCACAACCCTCCGGTACGGGTGCAAAGGTAGATGGCGAATTTATAGTGCAAGCACGAGACAGCGAAGACCGCCCCGTAGAGGGGGTACAGCTGGAACCCAATGCCGTGCGCGTTATTGTCCCGCTACAGGAAGAGCCACCCTCCAAGATTGTACTCGTGAGCGCGGATATCTCCGAGCCTACCGCCTATCCTTACACTATTTCTGAAATTCGAGTGGAGCCTTCTCAACTCAAACTGCTAGGACGACCAGAGCGGCTCACAAATCTCTCCACTATAAGTACTGAACCTATCTCCGCAAAAGCGTTCACCCAAAACCAAACGGTCACAATACGCCTAAACACTCCCCCTGACATTGGTCTACGCGATGACCAAGACAAGCCAATAACCAGTGTCAAAGTGACATTCATCATCAAAAAAATGGCTACTAGTGAAGAGCCCCACCCCATAAAGCCCACGCCAGAGGCAGGTATATCACCCAAAGCCGCACCGCCAAACCGACCACTAGGTACGCCATGACCATCGAGCAGAGAGTAGCCCAAACAGTTACCACGCGCCCAGTCGCCTCAGAGGTTATCACGCGGGAAGAGTCCGCGGTACACTATGAGCCTCAGCCCATCATGGGTATATTTGACCGCGCCTTCGACCTCTATAAAAGCCGCGCCCTCACCTATATCGTTACTGTCGCCATTATTCTTTTACCAATGCACGCTCTTCTACAGATGGTAAACAACTTCTGGTTGGCTCCGCTCTCTCAAAGTGTGCAAGATGCTAGCGACCCTGAAATTTTAGCTCAAACCTTTCAGTTGATAGGTGCAGTACTACTGGTTGGTGTACCAGACATGGGTATTCCCGGAATACTCACCGCCATCGCCTTCTTCATCGCGAGTACCCCCGTCACGTTGATTACCTCCCATATTCTGTTAGGGAAACCCATCTCTATTCGACGCGCTTTTCGGCAGTCGTTTCGCCTCCTCCTTCGACAGGGAACGGTTTGGTTGTTCGCAGGCTTGGCGTTCATCGGAGGCTATAGCCTCTGGTTTCTGGGTTTCTCCATCGTCATCAGCCTCCTGCTAATGGGAGCCGCCGCCATACCAGGATCAAGCTCGGCAGTTGCGGGCGTACTCGTCGTTCTACTCTTTATTGTCCCCTACTTTCTCGCCTGTTTTGCTATTGCGCGTGCCTTTATTCTTGCCACCCCGCTCACTGTTCTCGAAGGCAAACGCCCTACGCGGATAGTAGAGCGCAACACCCAATTGATTCCTAAACAGAGTTTCCGAAAAGTTTGGCTAGCAACAGCGTGCCTTCCCGTTGCACTCTTAGGCTTACAGATGCTCCTAATAACCTCACTCGCATCAGTCACCACAAGCCTGCATATCCAGCCCTTACTAAACTTCTGGATACAGACCGCCTTCACTGCCCTACTCTCACTCTTCTTCCAACCCTACGCGATGATATTCTTTACGTTGCTCTACTACGACATGGCGTTCCGGCGCGATGGGCTAGACATTCGCCTTCTTGCTGAAGCCGCTCATATTCCTGCGCCGAGTCTTCCAAACACCGCTTCTCCGTTGCTCTCAACCGCTCTCTCCTCACCTCCTGTATCAAGGAGACGCAAGCGATGAGAGTCCATTTTCCAACCACGTTACAGAACGCACGGAAGCCTTGGGGAGATTTAGAGAGGGTAAGCGCAGGTTGGAGAGGGGGGATACTCCTCGCGCTACTTCTACTTACCCTTCTACTCTTCACGCCATCCGCCTTCGCACAGCCCTCTACGTCTACTACAGAGACGCACTCCAAAGCGAGGACACAACTACGCGAAATCGTATCCCGCCCCGAATTCAAAATGACGAAAGGTGTACAGAAAAACCCGCTCCAACAGACCGCGGACTGGATACGCCAAAGGTGGGATGACTTCACAAAGTGGTTTCAAAAACTCCTCTCACTCACACCGAAAATCGTATCTAGTTCGCTCTTTGTGTGGGTATTTATTGGCATCTTTTTCGTGCTTGGCGTGCGGCTTCTTATTCGTATTTTGAAGAGCCGCTACCGCACTCCCAAACTGAGTAACTCCCCTCTCGCCTTCACCGAAGAGAGTGAGGAGTTTCCGTCTCAAGAGGTTTGGCTTGAACGCGCAAAAGAGTATGCACAAGCCAACGACTACACAAAAGCCTACCGCGCCGCCTTTGTTGCTCTCCTCTTGTGCCTCGATTCGGAAGGCGTTCTTCCCTTTGAAAAGCACCGCACAAATGGTGAATACCTACAGCATATTGCGAAATCGCCTACCCTCTTTCGAGTACTAAAACCCGCTTTCTGGCAGTTCGACACGCACTGTTACGGATGCCGTCCTGCCCTGCCCGCCGACTATGCCCAAACCCTTGCCCTCTACGAGAAGCTTCTAACGCTCGTTAAGCAGACAGCAGTGGGGAAGGTAGTAGAGGAGGTAGGCTAACACGATGAAAGGCTTCTCCTTACGTCGCGAATACGCACTATTAGTTGGACTGATGCTCCTCCTGCTCATCACAGCAACCCTCTCCCGCGAAAAGAGCGAAGAGATGCGCCCCACCTTGGAGCCGAGTACCTTCAATGCACGCCCCAACGGACTAAAAGCCCTCTATCTCCTCTATGAGACACAAGGGCACTCCGTTGTTCAGTTTCGTTCTAGTTGGCGGAGGCTCAATGCAGATACCTCTCTCCTATTCGCTGTAGAACCTTTCGATAAGACACGCCCCGTATCTCAAGATGAGATGGAGGCACTCAAGCTTTGGGTAGAGGCAGGAGGCACATTCGTCTATATCGCCACCGCCCCCACACGGGGCTATGACCCCAAAGATCCGCTTATGGGAGACATCTCTGTCGTTACAGGAGACCCCAACCCATACACAGTAGAGACGGTAAGCCCAGCCTCTCCCACGCTTGAAAACGTCACAACCATAGCCTATACAACCCCCGTTCGCCTCAAAACCAAGCCTGAATCCCACTACACAACTCTCCTAGAAGACAGGGATGGCACTCTACTCCTCGAAAAAAAGGTAGGGCGAGGGCATCTGTACGTTTCAACAGTAGCTGACCTAGCCTCCAACTCTCTTCTTGCACAAGAGAAGTACGATAACCTTCCGCTCCTTCTCAACATCGCAAAGTTAGCAACTCATGACCAGCATAGCAGTATCGCCTTTGATGAGTACCATCATGGAATAGGGTTTGAAGAGAGTGCAGGTGGGCAGGCGGGGGTATGGAGCATCACTCCCCTCCCACTACGCCTACTCCTTCTACACTCCGCCTTAGTGGGGCTACTGCTTGTCTATAGCAGTAGCCGCAGATTTGGTCAACCCATCTCTGTTCCCAGCCCAAAACGGCGTCCCTCTACAGACTATGCAACTGCCGTCGCCGGCTTCTGGAAAAAATCGAAAGCGAGTGACATCGCGTTCCTGATACTCTACGATAAGCTTTTGGGGGAGATAGCTCATCACTACTTTACGCCCGACTCTCGCCCTGAAAACCTGCTTGCCTACACGCAGACGGAAGCGCAGCCCCTTCAAGCAGAGTTAGTGGCACTATTTGCAGAGGGAGAGAGGATTCGTGCAGGAAAACGAATCAGTGAGCGCGAACTGTTGACGTTAATACAACGCCTAGAGAATGTAAGGAGAGCGATACCCCTTGTCGGATAGCCTACTGTCGGAATCGAATACACCAACCATACTTGAACCCACCGTACCTGTCGCTCCAAGCGTACCCTCTCTGCCCATAGTCACCCACACGCCTACCTTGGTAGAAGCCTTCGCACATCAGGTGCGTATAGAGATGCACAAGACACTCGTTGGGCAAGATGAGTTGATAGATATGTTGCTTGTCGCGGTACTATCGGAAGGGCATATTCTACTTGAAGGCGTTCCTGGTACGGCAAAAACTCTCGCCATTCGCACGCTTGCCACCATTTTCGATGTCGCGTTTGCGCGTATTCAATTCACGCCCGACCTCATGCCTTCAGACATTATCGGAACGAACGTGTTCGACCCGCGCACCAGCGAGTTCAACCTCAAGCGCGGTCCCCTCTTTGCGGGGCTTATCCTTGCTGATGAGATAAACCGAACTCCCCCAAAGACACAATCCGCCCTCCTCGAAGCGATGGAAGAGCAACAGGTCACGATTGACGGTATTAGCCACCCGCTTCCCTCTCCATTCCTAGTATGTGCGACCCAAAACCCTATTGAATACGAAGGAACCTACCCTCTACCAGAGGCGCAACTAGACCGTTTCATGCTGAAAGTAGTCATCTCCTACCCACAGATAGAGGAAGAGCAGGCAATTGTTTCGCGGGTACAGAGCGGATTCCGTTCACGCAACCTTACAACTGCAAATATCCAGTCGATTTTGAATCGAGGCAACCTTGCGGAGTACCATGCAGAGATAGAAAAAGTACAGGTTACGCCCGAAATCCAGCGGTATATTGTGCAGATAGTCCGTGCAACCCGTAGCCATAAGCACCTCGCACTAGGCGCAAGCCCTCGTGCCTCGATCAACCTTCTGCTCACCTCCAAAGCATACGCCGCTATTCAGGGGCGCACTTTTGTCACCCCAGATGAGGTAAAACGCCTCGCCTACCCCATTCTCAGACACCGCCTTCTCATTCGTCCTGAGTCGGAGATTGAAGGCTACACGCCCGACCGAGTCATTGAGGGGATACTGGGGTCTCTTGAAGTGCCACGCTGATGGCAAGTGTGTTGCCCCCTCCCATACGCCTTGCTATCGTTATGCGCCCCGCCATGGGGGGAATGCGTACCCACCTCGAAACGTTTCTCTCACTCCTCAACCGAGAACAAGTCGCCCCCACACTGATAGGTAGTGCGGAGTTTGCCCCCCTCGCGCAACGCCTGAACACTCCGTACACTGTTCTCGAAATAACCAGCAAGACCTCCCTTCAAGCCGACATACAAGCCATCCGCCAACTTACCAAACTGCTAGCGGGCAACTTCGACATCGTGCATGGTCACGGAATACGTGGGCTATGGATAGGCTCCTTCGCCGCAGAAAAGGCACAAATACCGTTTGTCGCGACTGCACATAACCTTCTCCCCAAAACCTCTTTTGTACAAAAATTAGGTCTATCAATAGCACTCCGTCATACAAGGCGGCTCATCACCGTTTCGGAAGCCGTAATGCAGTCGTTTCAAAAGGACGACTCAGACCTCCCGCCTATAAAGGTGATACCCAATGGAGTCAGCCTCTCCCATAATAACAGCTCCACAACCCCCGCAGACCTCCGCAAACAGCTCCAGATACCTGAAATGGCTCCGACCGTTCTAGGAGTAGGAAGACTTGAAAAAGAGAAAGGCTTCGACCAACTCATTCTCTCCTTCGGATTTCTGCGCTCCGAAGTGCCACACGCGCATCTGGTTATTGTCGGAGCGGGAAGCGAAGACGAGAACCTTAACGATATGGCGAGTAGCGATGGGCAAATCCACCTTGCAGGTCACACTGCTGACCCCACTCCGTACTTTCAGCTTGCTGATGTTGTGGCGATACCCTCCCGTTCAGAGGGGCAAGGAATTGTCGCACTAGAGGCGATGTCCGCAAGAAAACCCATCGTCGCGTATCGGGTAGGAGGCTTACCAGAGACGATAGAGGACGGTATCACGGGCTACCTGTTGAACCCTTCAGACGTGCTAGAGTTCGCACAATCTCTTGCCCTCCTCCTAAAATCGCCTCCCTTACGCCGCTCAATGGGCGAAGCGGGCAGGGCACGAGTCGTAAACAGGTACTCCGCCTTAAAAATGGTAGAGCAGATTGTATCGGTATATCAACAGGTTTTGAGAGAAGTACAGGAAGAATAAAGATAACCTGAACGCCAATACCCCGTCTGTCATAGTGAGGAAAACAAAAACATGATTCAGGGAGTTAAGTTAATCTGGACGCTCTTATTCGCAGGAGCTACGCTCACTGCTAGGGCGCAGGAGTTGCGGGTTCCCGCCTTCACCGCGTATGTCGAGCCAGATGCGGAGGCGGTGAACGTCTCTGAGCAGAGCGGCGTAACGGAGTGGAAAGACGTTCATCAGAAGATTGTCTGGTATGGCAAACTCTCAGTAGGAGAGTTACACCTATCGCTCGTCACAACTCTCCCCAAAGCAGAACGCGCCACTCTACGCCTCACAGTAGGCAAGCAGAAGCAAGAGCGCACCATTGAGGGCGGCGGTGAAGAACAGAGCGTCGATTTCGGCGCGTTTGCCATCTCAAAGAAGGGCTACCAGCGTATCGAGTTGCAAGGGATTAAGAAGAGTGGAGGTGCGTTTCCGAACCTAAAAGCCCTGCACATGAACGGAACCGCCACACAAAATGCCCACTTCAGCCTTGTAGAACGACGCAATGCCGCCTCTGTTCACCTCTCCTACCCTATTCCCAAAGAGGCGCAGGTGGAGTGGTTCTATAATGAGGTGACGGTTCGCACTGTGCCGCTCTGGTCGTACTACATGGCGTGCGGGTTTCAGCGAGGTTACTTTGGTATACAGGTAAATAGCCCCACTGAGAGGCGCGTTATCTTTTCAATATGGGATTCGGGTAAGGAGCCAGACAAGCGAGACCTTGTGCCGGACGAGAATCGCGTAAAGCTTCTTGCGAAGGGCGATAGCGTCGTCGCAGATAGTTTTGGCGGCGAGGGAACAGGAGGGCATAGCCATCTCGTATACTCATGGAAGCAAGGTGAGACGTACCGATTCCTTGTCCATTCGCAACCGGAAGGTAGCTTCACAACCTATTCGGGCTACTTCTACTTTCCAGAGACGCAAAAATGGGGACTGATAGCGCGGTTCCGCGCCCCCAAAGACGGTAACTACCTGAAAGGTCTCTACTCATTCAATGAGAACTTTGGGGGGGCAAACGGGCAGTTGCTTCGCGTGGCGGAGTTTGGAAGACAGTGGGTACGCACAAAAGAAGGCACATGGGTAGAGTTAACACAAGCCAAGTTCAGCCACGACTCGCACGGAAAGACGGAGCGTAAAGACTACGCTACGGGAACAAAGCAGGGACGCTTCTACTTATCAAACGGAGGCTTTGTAGAGAACGGTGTGCGCTATGGCGACAGCGTAACGCGCCCTCACTCCACCAACCCGCTAGAGAGTACTCCTCTGCCGGAATAGTTGCGATTGTATCCCATTTGTGGTATGATTTGATACTTCACTATAGAAAATACACTTCTCTATAATGACACACCCCCTAATGCAAGCCCATTCCGGCTCTATCGCAAACGGGGGACACAATAGACCATTTGACACATCGGTTATAAGCAGAAATCAGAAAGGTGAAGACAGTGAAAAAACCGTTTTCAATGCTGGCGTTAGCCAGTCTCGCTCTCCTGTTGGCTCATCCGGCTCAAGCAGGCAAGCTCAATGTCGGCGACCCCGCCCCCGCGCTAAAAGTTGCCAACTGGGTGAAGGGCAAGTCCTTCTCAAAGTTTGCAAAAGGCAAAGTATACGTTGTAGAGTTCTGGGCGACATGGTGTGCCCCCTGTAAAGTGAGCATCCCTCACCTCACAGAACTCGCGAAAAAGTATGCAGGCAAAGTCACCTTTACCGGCGTAGATGTCTGGGAGAACTCTGGCGGCGATAAGTCCCCCTTCCTCGACAAAGTGAGCAAGTTTGTTGAGAAGATGGGCGACAAAATGGCGTACAACGTCGCTACCGATGACCTCGACGGCACGGTTGCAACGGACTGGATGAAGGCGGCAGGGCAGAACGGTATTCCTACAGCTTTCGTGATAGACCAAAACAGCAAAGTCGCTTGGATTGGTCATCCTATGGTGGGTATGGACTCGGTAATCGAAAAGGTTCTCGCGAAGACATGGGATTTTGCCGCCTACCGAAAGCAGATGGCGGAACAACAAGCCAAAGAGGAAGAGCAAGCCAAAAAGATGCGCCCGCTTCAGGAGGCGATGGGCAAGGTATCCGCTCTTGCAAAAGCGAAGAAGTTCCTTGAAGCGGCAGACATGGTCGACACCGTCATCGCGAAGTTCCCCGATTTCGCAGACCGCCTACTCCCCACAAAGTTCCAACTGCTGGTATCGGGCGATTCCGAGAAGGCAAATGCTGTTGCGAAGGAGCTAGCGGACAAAGCATTCAAAGACGTTCCGCAGGGCTTGAATATGCTCGCATGGGCGATGGTAGACCCCAAAGGCAAATACACGCACGGCGATATTGACCTCGCGATTGACATCGCTTCCCGCGCTGTCGAAGTCTCGAAAGGCAAAGACCCCGCGATTATGGATACGCTCGCCGCCGCCTACGCCAAGAAGGGCGACTACGACAAAGCCGTCGAGACAGAGCAGAAAGCGATTGCCGCTATTGCTGGTTCCGAGTATCCCGACAAGGAGATGCTGAAGAAGGAACTCACCGAACGGCTAGACGAGTACACAAAGAAAAAGAACTAACAACTCGTGCCTTGAGTAGTGAGAGCCTCCCCTTTTTCAAGGGGCGGCTCTGTTCACTTTTCCCGCTACTTCAAAAGCCGCCTAACCGTTCCAAGCCTCAGTCCGCGTCTGCACTACACCGCACGGTCCTCCGCCCTCCGCCTCTTGCACAGAAACCTGCGTCCCTTGAAAGGTGTAGAAGGGGTTGAACCAGTGAGAAACCTCAAGGCTACGGCGTGGAATGTAGTGGCAAATAAAGGCGCGGCGAAACAGTGTTCGGCTCTCATTGGGATAGGAGCCGTGAATCAGATTGCCATGAAAAAAGAGCATATCGCCTGAGTGAAGGTGGAGAGGAAGTTCAACATACTCTTTCGGAACAATCACTCTATCCGTCACAAACGAGCGAGTCAGGTCGGCAGAGGTCGGGCAGATAATGTCTAAGCGGTGCGACTCTGGAACCACCACGATACCCCCGTTCTCTGGGGTTGCGTCGTCAAGCGCAAGCCATGCCCCTAGACAGACTCCCGGCTTCACACGCAGATAGAAGTTATCCTGATGCAGGGCTTGCCCTCGTGCGCCCGGAGGCTTAAAATAGAACATGGTCTGCGCGGCAATAGGCTCATCTTCAAGCAGAGTACAGAGAACCCCCTCTATACGTGGATCCAGAAGATAACGAAGGGAGACCGCCCCGACAGGCAGGTTGAGGTGACGATGAGGGTGCAACATACGAGGATAACGAGACAGAGGGTCGTCCGGCGGGAGGTTGGGGATCACATCGGAGAGGCTGGGCACAACTCCCTCTGCGGCTTGCGCCATAAACACATCTCGAATCTCCAAAACCTCTTCGGGGGTGAAAAAGCCCCTTAGAATGAGAAAGCCACTCTGACGGTACTCACTAACCTGCTCTCTTGTTAGAGATCCCTCGCTCGTTGCCATGCTAGCCCCTCACTGCTTCTGGCTTCAGAACCTGAAGGCACGCTACTGATTTATCAGGTGGGCAAGGTAGCCCGCACCAAAGCCGTTGTCTATATTCACCACGCCAAGCCCCGTCGCACACGAATTCAGCATGGTAAGAAGTGCCGCTAACCCATGAAAGTTCGCGCCATACCCCACACTAGTAGGAACTGCAATAATAGGACGCGATACCAAACCTCCCACAACCGATGGCAATGCCCCCTCCATGCCCGCCACAACAATCAGCACGTTCGCCTCATATAGCAGAGCCTGATGGCTAAGAAGGCGGTGCAAACCTGCTACTCCCACATCGTACAGACGCTCTACCGGACTCCCCATCTCCTGTGCGGTTATCGCCGCCTCCTCTGCTACTGAAAAATCGGCAGTCCCCGCTGCAACCACAAGAACCGTTCCCCGTGTTTTAGGTGGCTCCCTATTGGCTGATTGCGTACCCGGAACTACCAGAATACGCGCCGCCTCGTGGTAGAGCGTTCCGGGTATCGCCTCTTGAACCGCCAACGCCACGTCAGGTGTAGCGCGAGTTGCGAGTACCTTATGCGCTCGTTCTAGTAGTCTCTGTGCGATAGCGATGATATGCTCAATACGTTTACCGGGGCAGTAGATGACTTCGGGGAAGCCGTTGCGGAGGGCGCGGTGGTGGTCTAGTTTTGCAAAGCCTAGGTCTTCAAACGGAAGGGAGCGCAGAGAGTTGAGTGCCTCGTCAATGGAGGTATCACCGCTCTGAACGTGTTCCAGTAAGGCGCGTAGTTTTTCGACTTCCATCAGTTCCCTATCTCTGTAGTACGGCGATACCCGCGAGACGAATCACGTCTGGCTTTTGCAGGGTGTCGTTCATCTTACCGGAGCGATACCCCTCTAAATCGAGGGTCACATAGGTATAGCCCAACTCTTTGAAGCGGGTAAAAATCATATCGTGGTGTTCCAGCACACGCGGGAAGTCGTGTAGCTCCACCTCAATACGCGCTACCGTGTCGTGGTGGCGCACTCGAAACTGCCGAAAGCCCAACTCTTTCAGGTACTTCTCACACCCGTCCAGTTGCGCCAGCAACTCTGCCGTAATATGGGTTCCATAGGGGAAGCGGGAGGAGAGGCAGGCGAAGGAGGGCTTATCCCAGTTCGAGATTCCGAGGTGGAGGGCGAGTTCGCGAACTTCGCTTTTGGTCATTCCAGCTTCGCGCAGGGGGCTACGCACTCCCCTCTCCTCCGCCGCCTTCAAGCCGGGGCGGTGGTCTCCGGGGCGACCATCCTCCGCATGAGAGCCGTCGGCTATCCAGCGGATGTTGCGCTCTTCTGCGACCTGCTGAAGCTCCGAAAAGAGTTCCGTTTTGCAGTGGTAGCACCGATTAGGGGTGTTGATGGCGAAGTTTGGGTTGGCAAGTTCGTGCGTTCGCACACGCACTACGGATACGCCCATCTCCTCCGCGACAGTTAGTGCCGCGTCCACTTCGCCCTGCGGAAACGCCTCCGAGTCGCCCGTTACGGCGATAGCGTTATCACCCAAAACGTCGTGGGCGATTTTGAGGACGAGCGTGCTGTCCACTCCGCCCGAATATCCGATAACTACCTGCCCCATCTCGCGCAGTAGCTCTTGAACAAGAGCGTACTTCGTCGCGGTCTCAGGGGAGAGTTGTGTTCGTTCTGCAATCATGTCGGTTCTTGCTCCAAAAAACTAAAGTTTCCGTTAATCCAAACCCTCTTCCGCCACCTGAATCGCCTGTCGTAGTGCCCCCGCTTTGTTCAGGCACTCCTGATACTCCAAAGCAGGAACAGAGTCGGCTACAATGCCGCCCCCCGCCTGTAGGTAGGCGGTGCTTCCCTCCACCAGCATTGTGCGTATTGCAAGTGCCATATCCATATTACCCGTATAGCTGAAATACCCTACGGCTCCCGAATAGAAGCCGCGCCGCACCCGCTCCAACTCATCAATAATCTGCATAGCACGGACTTTCGGCGCACCCGATACGGTTCCCGCCGGAAAACTAGCACGTAGCACGTCGTATGCGGTCTTGTCTTTTGCGAGTCTTCCCGTCACGTTCGAGACGATGTGCATAACGTGGGAGTAGCGTTCAATCACCATTAGTTCGTCCAGAGAGACCGTACCGAATTCGCATACCCTGCCGATGTCGTTGCGCCCCAAGTCTACTAGCATGATATGCTCGGCACGCTCTTTTTCGTCGGTGAGAAGCTCTGCTTCAAGTGCGATGTCTTCTTCCGGCGTTTTGCCGCGCCAGCGCGTCCCAGCAATGGGGCGTACCCGCACCACCTCGTCCTCCACCGTCACCAGTATCTCAGGCGAGCTGCCCACGATTTTGCGTCCGCCCAACGAGAGATAGTACATATAGGGTGAAGGGTTAACCGAGTGAAGGGCACGGTACAGGTCAAAAACAGGGGCTTGAAACTCCACCTTGAACCGTTGCGATAGCACAATTTGAAACGCATCCCCCGCATGAATATACTCTTTACACCTCTCAACGGCTCTCTCATACTCCTCACGCGGAAAGCAGGCTTCAAACTTCGGTGTATTGAGTGCGGGGTCGCGATGAAAAGCAGGAGCAGGCGGTACAGGTGTTTTCAAAACAGTGAGGAGAGCTTCAATTTTGCGAAGCGCGGAGGTGTAGGCAGCATCAGCATCATCGGTAATATGCGCGTTACAAAGAACTTTCAGGCGGTGGCGAACGTGGTCAAAAATAAGAAGGGAGTCCGTAAAAAGAAAGCAACAGTCATCTGTTTCGAGTTCGTCGGGCTTAGTATCGGGTAGCTCCTCAAAGAAGCGCACCACATCATAGCTAAAAAAGCCTACTGCCCCACCAGAAAACTTGGGTAGACCCGGAGTCTCCACATACTGATAGCGGCTCATCAGAGATTGCAGAAGGGTAAGAGGGTCTTCTCCCTCTGCCAGTTGGCTGTATGTCGTTACGCCATTCTCAACAGTCGTTACCTCTCTGCCTTTCGTCCGAAATACTAGCGCAGGGTCAATACCCAAAAATGAGTACCGCCCAATACGCTCTCCTCCCTCCACGCTCTCCAACAGAAAGGCATAGCCATTCTCGCCATTCGGACTGTGCCCAACCAGACGCTCAAATGCGGAGACAGGAGTTAACCTATCTGCCAGTATCTCACGATAGACCGGAATAAGATTGCCCTCTTGAGCACGTTGGAGAAACTCTTCACGGTTCGGTGTCACTGCCGCACTACTCACGCTCTTGTACCCTCTCTCGTCAAGCAAATCTTGAAGTTCACGCATTATACCCTAATAGGCAGACGCTACTCCGTCTTCACCTCAACATCGGTCAAAACCGTCCACTTTTTCACAACAGGAAGGTCATTCCCAAACTTGACCCCAGGCTGATTGGTTGCGGGGTCGCATAGACCTATCGCTAACGAATAGTCACCGATGGGTGCCGAACAGAGTATCTCCTCTTCAATCCGTATCGCACCCGGCATGAACTGGCGAATATCGGTACGAAGTGGGATTCGTACTACAGGCTTCCCGTTTCTATCCAGTAGCGCAAACTCCAACTTCCAACGATGATAAAAGGGGGCGACACCTCTATTTTCACCACGCAACGTGAAGCGGAACAGGACACCGCTTGTTAAGATAGGCGGTATCTCTAATTGGCTCCACGCGAAGTCGTACCCCATGCGCCGCACCATCTGTTGGCTCCGTGCGATAAACGTTTCAGAGGGATCTGTCTCTATCGCAGGGCAGTAGGGTCCCACCCAACTGAAGTGCGCGTTCTCCAGGCGCTCCATCGTAATGTTGAATCCATCCCCCAACCACTTCTTCGCCGCGTCAGGAACCATCTCCCCCCCAATTGCCTGACTCTTCCAGTTCTCAGAGCGTCCTGAAACGCGCATTTTCGGCAGGAATTTCCACTCCTCTGCACCATCCGTATCCTCCGGAAACATATCGTCGAAGTAACCAAGCCATCGCTTTTTGCCTGCTACTCCCGCTGGGTCACGATTCATTAGTATCGTATTCGGAAAAGCACGTCGTCCGGCTTCAAGCACTCTCTCTTGATTGACAGGAGAAGCGAAGAGATTGTTGACAGGGTAGGTATGCCACTCTCCCCAAAATCCTAAAAAACCGAACTGAACGAACGCAACACGAGGGTGTCCGTCGTAGCGTCGCCCCAAAGCAGTTATCAAACGCTCCATGGCATCCATAAAAATTGGGTTATTGTAGTCGGGACAAAGCCCACCCCCATACTCCTTATAGCGGGTCATCTTCACTCCGCGCTTGATAAGCCACTCTGGTATCGCGACAGGCTGTCCGGGATAGTCCGCATGGACGCGAAAGACGATATGCTTCCCCTTTGCCAGAGGCTCCTCCCAATCTCTTCGCTCCCACTCGGTGAATCGGTAGTCGCCCTCGCGGGGTTCCAGCTCTCGCCACGTCACATAGCGAAAGACCATAGAGTAGGGTTGCAGGATTTTGCCCGCGTTGGTATAGGGACACCAGCCCTTATACGGGTTGTCTAACGCACCGGGAGTGGTAGCAAATGTGACCGCCCGAACCCGCTCCCGAATGCTCAGTTGAGGTAAGGCAGTAGTAGCTACGAGGGCAGTCGCCTTCGTAGTAAAGTCGCGTCGTGATATTTTAGGTGAATTGGGCATAGAAACCTACAGTTCGCTCAAGAACTCTCTCCCGAACGCACCGTTAGGCAGAGAGAAGTTAGCGCGGAGTGTCTGAGAGATGTCGGCATATGTTTCTCTCTCACCAAGGCAGATTCCTTGTGCGATACAGGGGGAGTAGGCGAGCAAGAAAGGATATTCACGAGAATGGTCAGTAGAAGGAGTGGTCGGGTCGTTACCGTGGTCGGCAGTGAGGAGTAGCAGATCAGTGGGGCGCAGTGCCTCCAGAATCGGCGGAAGCTGCGAATCCCAATACTCCAACGCTTGCGCCATGCCTTGCGGGTCGTTCCGATGCCCATACAGCATATCGAAATCCTCTAGGTTGGCAAAAAGGAGAGAACCCTGCGAGTGCTGAACTGCCTCCATTAGCGCACTGATATGGGCTTTATTGTTAGTGGTATGCGCCCAACTAGATACCCCCTGCCCCTGAAATATTTCAAATATCTTACCAATGGCGTGGACGTGCCGCCCCGATTCCATTAACGCAGTCAGAACTGTCGGCGGCGGAGTAACAGGAAAGTCGCGCCGCGCCTCAGTGCGCTTAAAGTGTCCCTGCTCACCGATAAACGGACGGCAAATCACGCGCCCAACTTCGTGTGTACCTCGCAGTATCTCCCGTGCAATCGCGCAAATCTCATACTGGCGGTCAATGGGGAGTATCCTCTCGTGCATGGCAATCTGAAACACGCTGTCTGCCGAGGTGTAGACGATAGGAAACCCCGTTCTACAGTGTTCGTTACCCAGCTCTTGGAGTATAACCGTACCGGAGGCGGCGACGTTTCCAAGCGTCTTCGTCCCAATCGCCTCCTCGAAGGCGGAGAGTACCTCTTGCGGAAAGCCCTGCGGGTAGGTCGGAAAGGGGCGAGGTAAAACGACACCCGCCATCTCCCAGTGCCCAGTAATGGTGTCCTTTCCCGGAGAAGCTTCACGCATCTTGCCCCAAGAGGCTTTCGGCGTATCAGTCGGAGGCACACCCTGTATAGAGGTGATATTCCCTAGCCCCAATGCCCCCATCGTCGGCAAATACAGACCGCCCACCGCCTCCGCCGTGTGAGAGAGCGTATTGCTTCCTGTGTCACCATACAGATCCGCATCGGGTAGCTCTCCCGCCCCTACCCCATCCAGCACCACAAGGAGGATACGCTCAAATTTCATCATCGCTAATCCCCTCCCTACACATCACAGTAGCACCCTATTCATATTTCGCACGCCTGAATTTCCGCACAGAGTTTCCTAACGCGGTCAGTATAGAGTTTTGCGGCTTCCTTGCCCAAAACCTTACGCCCTCTTCCGGGATAGTCTAGTAGACCTCGTTTTACGACATACTTATCAAAGTACATCTCTTTTGGGTCGCGCTCAGAGCGCACTGCACTCCAACTCCAAGCGGCGGGCAAATCCGTCATACCTGCTAACACCCACACCTCTAGTTCCTCGACTCCGCAAACAGCGATAAAGAGCTTGTCTGGAAATTCCTCTCTAATTTTGATTTCCAAATTTGTCAATGCCTGTTCTCTCGTCTTCTCACCATCACGGTCAACACACAGGAGGAAAACGTCGTAATATTTGTAGTCTGCGATAATTCCTTTAAGATTCTCAAAGTTAGTGACTGCCTCATATCCCCAAGCGAGAGAGGCACCCTGACAGACCTGCACCATCGCGTTCGGCTTTCCCGCGTATTTCAGTGCCGCCTCTACGAGAGGCTTTAGCATATACTGGTCAAGGCGCGGGTCTTCAGGAATGATGAGAACTTTCACTTAGCCCCCTCCTCCACATACTCCAACGCCTCAAGAGTGTTCTCAAACCACCCCGATTCCATCAGTGTACCGGGATGCCGCCTCTCCGCTATTTCGCTAAAATTAGGAATATCCTTCAGGGGCTTCACCTTTGAGTAGCAGCTACCCTCCGTTCGATAGACGAGAACCGCGTTGCCTAGACTCTCCGGGCTGAGGAGGTTGAGAAGCGCGGGCGAGTGCGAAGTCGCTATGACTTGCAGTTTGCCCTGTTTAGACTGCGTCTCCATGAGTTCGACCAGCAGTTGGAGCCTTGAGGGGTGAATCCCGTTATCTATCTCCTCAATGAAGCAGGTTGTGGGTGTATCTACCGAAAAGGCGAGAGCGAGGTAGGCGAGGAAGCGGAGCGTGCCATCGGAGGCGGACTCTGCGGATGTGGCGCGTTTATTGTGTTCCATGAGGGTCAGTGAGACGCGCCCACGACTATCCCTGTCAAAGCGTAGCCCCGCGACATCCATCGGGGTTAGGGCGCGAAGCCACTCGATTATCGCGTCGCCCTTCCCTCTGTTCTCCACCAAATCCTGCAAGACAGTGGAGAGGTTCTCCCCCCTATCGCCTAGCGTATTCTGACCCGGGTAGGAGGATTCGCGCATAGCGTCGGGAGAGAGGTCGAGGAAACGCATATTTCGCAAATGGTCTGTTGTAATGCGAACTCCCGATTTTACGAGGTTTATGTTTTGGTCTTCTCTACCTTCATAAGGTTGGGTATCGGCAAGTTGAGGGAGTACGGCTTCATCGGGTAGTACCGTCACAATTTGCTCGTCTTCTAAGTTGCCCTCAGCCATAATTCCTATATTTGTGAAGGTCGGAGCCGCGTCTTGGATTTGGTACAGTATATTTCCCTCCATACTAAGCACTTCTGCGTTAATACGCGGGGGCTTGCTATCCATACTTTCAACTCTTAAAACGTAGATAGATTTAGTTTCGCTAAACTCTACGCCAATAACTCCGAAAGGTTCTTCTTTGGTAATAAACTCATAGGGACCACCACGCACCCCCTGCCATATCTGGTCACCGCCCTCATATTTCCCCGCAAACACCTCAATCAATTTATAGCCGCGACTCAAGCCATGCAGAAAGCGAAACGTGTCTCGTATATTCGATTTGCCAGCGGCGTTCGTACCCAATAGAACCGTGAAATTCGCTAGAGGAATTTCGGCAGAATCAAAGCTTTTGATGTTTTTAAGCGAAAGGCGCGTAAACATAACACGGCTCCATTTTAGGGAAGAGGCTCAAAAAGCGAAACAGGGCGGGGGATAGCCGAAACTATCTCCCGCCCTTGTATCTTGGCGAAGCATATCTATTAGAAGGCAAAAGCCTCCAATTTTAACGCTTGCTGAACTGGAATCCACGACGGGCACGTTTGCGTCCGTACTTCTTACGCTCTTTAACGCGAGGGTCACGGGTAAGCAAACCACTTCGGCGAAGAGCAGGACGGTTGTCCGGGTCAACTTCCAGAAGGGCTTTCGAGATACCGTGTCGGATTGCGCCGGCTTGCCCCGAAATACCGCCGCCCTTACACTTAGCCACCACATCGAAGCGACCTTCGGTACTGGTCTGTGAAAAAGGTTGCGCTATCAGTTTTTCAAGCACCAAACGTCCCAGATAGCGGGTTGAAGGTCGATCATTGATGGTCACTTGTCCCGTACCGGGCGTGAGCCACACTCGCGCCACCGCGTTTTTGCGATGACCGGTTCCATAGTAGCGAATGCGAGTATCTGCCACGCTTACTCTCCTCTATGTCGGCTCTGAACGCCGCCCTCGAAAATAACGGGGGTCTGTGCAACGTGCGGATGATCCGCGCCCCGATAGACTTTCAACTTATTGATAATCTGGTCACCCAGACGATTGTGTGGAATCATGCCGCGCACCACGCGCCGAATCGCCTCTTCAGGATTGTTTGCCAGCTCTTTTTCACGCTTTACGGCTTTCAACCCACCGGGCCAACCGGTGTGGTGGCGAACCTCTTCCAGACCTTTCGTTCCACCCGTCAAAACGACTTTCTCGGCATTGATGATGATGACATGATCACCCGTATCAACGTGAGGAGTGAAGGTAGGTTTATTTTTACCGCGTAGAACCGTCGCCGCGTCCACTGCGAGGCGCCCTAAAGGTTTGCCCGCCGCGTCCATTACGTACCAGACACGGTTTTCGGCGGCATCTTGCGCCCGTACCGAAACTGTACTCTTTTTCATCTCTCCGTATCTCTTTCCTTCCAGTGAGCGTAGTTTTTGCGCTCTCCATAACCCACTTTCAGTAGACACAGCCCCTGAGGAGGAGCGGTGGGCCCCGCCAATCTTCTGTCACAACTAGCGAGGACTTTGGGAATCGAATCGAGAGTTCGCTTTCCCACGCCAACCTCCATAAGAGTTCCAACGATATTGCGTACCATACCGCGCAAAAAAGCGTTTGCCTCTACGCGCACAATCACAAAATCGTGTTGACGGCGAACACGGCAAGACATCACATCCCGCATTGTTACCTTTTCCCTATCAAGGTCATTGGCAAACGCCGCAAAATCCTGCTCACCTAGCAAAAAGTTGGCAGCCTTCTGCATTGCAGCAACGTCCAAAGGAACCGGACAAAACGCGCTATAGCGGCTCCAAAGAGCGGAAGGGGTCTGGCGGTTGAATATCAGGTAGGCATAGGATCGCGACGACGCGGAAAACCGCGCACGAAACGTCGGAGAGACCTCTTCCACCTTTTTCACAACCACATCACCAGGAAGCACACTATTCAGTGCGAGAACCATACTCTCACCCGGAATGCGAGTTTCACAGTTAAAACCAATTACTTGACCTAAACTGTGAACGCCCGAATCGGTACGTCCTGCTCCTTCAATACGAACTACCTGCTCCGTGCGTACCTCGATTGCCTTTTCCAATACCCCTTGCACCGTGCGTAGCCCGTGTTGCCACTGGTAACCGCAGAAATCGGTGCCGTCATATTCGATAGTTGCTTTAAAGTAACGCACTTTCCCCAAAACCTCACTCTTTTGGTAGGCACATCACGCAACAGATACGCGAAAAGCCTGCCCCTATCGTATCTATCCGTACTCCTCTCTCCTAATGGGGAGAGGAGCGGAAGGATGTAGGACGAATGTCCTCACCATAAGCGAACGCTAATTGTTATTACGCGCACGCGCCATTTTCGCCAAGTGTGACCGTCCCTCGACGCTACGTGCAAGACCCGGAAGCCTCTTACGTCCTTCAAGAGTGGGTACGAGCACGTTCACAGGAAGGGTCACTTCATCGCCCTCAACGAAGGAGATGAGAGCCATCGGTGCGCCATCACCACGTCGCCTACCCAATTTGGTTATACGGGTAAAGCCGCCGGGGCGGTTCATATAACGCGGGGCAATCTCCTCAAAGAGGCGAGGAACCACATAATAGGGGTTACGGGCAACTTTATGTCCCTTGCCATCCGGGTTAGTGACCTTTACAAACTCATCAATGTTGCTATCCACAAAACGACGTACAAGACGGCGGAAGTGAACCTTATTGGTAATAGAAGCCTCTGCACCGCCCTTGCGAGCAAGGGTAACTAACTTCTCCACAATCGGACGTACCTCTTTGGCACGCACTAAGGTGGTGATGATTTTATCGTTAAGCAGTAGACTGCGCGTAAGACTTTTCAAAAGAGCCTTACGTTGATCGCTCGGCAGTCCGAACTTGCGGTACGCCTTACGGTGACGCATGACAATCTCTCCTCTCGCGGCGGGCAATACGTCGGATAACGCTTGCCACGCACCGCATATTATTCATCAGACTCGTCGGAGTCGTCGGTGTCAATGGGGTCATCCAGAGAACCACCCTTGAGGGTGAGTACCAGATTTCGCAGTTTCTCCTGTACTTCGGTTAGAGATTTCTTACCGAAATTCCGAATCTGCATAAGGTCTGTTGCACTATACTGCACAAGTTCGGCGATATTCAGAATATTCGCCTTCTTCAAGCAGTTATAGGTACGCACCGAGAAGTCCAACTCCTCAATACGAATGACCGGAATAGCAGGGTCTGCCTCTCCCGTTATCAGAACAGGAAGCTCGCCAATCATAATCTCAGCACCTGGCTGGAACTTCGCAAACATACTGAACTGCTGAATAAGAATCAACGCCCCTTCGCTTATCGCGTTTTCAGGCGTGATACTTCCGTTCGTCCAGACTTCCAATATAAGGCGCTCGACATTAGTATTTGATTGAATACAGGAGTAAACACGGCTCCCACAGGAATCACTCCGATGCTCTGCTCTTTGCGGCGTTCCAACTTCTCAGGCGGAACATACCCCTTACTGGTCTCAATAGTCATCTCGACAGTGAAGGTAGAATCCTCACTGGCAACCGTTGCTAGGTAGACCTCTGGGTTGACAATCTCCACATCTTCAGGGCACTGTACATCAGCGCCTGTCACGCGGCTACCCTCTTTACTGCCCTTCACCTGAATGCGTACCGTCTTAGGCTCATGCTTCCATGAAGACCCAGTTCGATACACCTTAATATGAAGTTGTTTCAAATTCAAAATAAACTCGGTGGTATCTTCCTTTACTCCCGGTATTGTGGAGAACTCTTGAAGCACTTTGTCAATCTTGATGAACGTAATAGCCGTACCCGGAATAGAGGAGAGTAGTACACGGCGCAGTGAGTTCCCCAGAGTAATGCCGTAGCCGCGCTCAAGGGGTTCAACCACAAACTTGCCGTAACTAATACTCGATTCCAGAGTGATGGTACTGGGTGTCAAATCCATTAGTATCTCGTTCTCCTTCTAGGGCGATAGGGTAGTATTGCCCTTCGCTCCTCTGTTACACGACGATATCGTCATAAGAGTCAAAACTCTTGCCCTATGTAAGGGCAACCTTCTTAAAGAAAGGAGAGATTATCGCGAGTAGAATTCGACGATGAGCTGTTCACGGATATCGGTATCTATCTCAGAACGGTGAGGAATGGATAGAACACGACCTTCGAGAGTATGCCTGTTTAGCTCCATCCAGACGGGAGTGGTGTGTTTTGCCACGCGCTCACGAGCCTCTTTAATACAGTCGTTCGTCTGCTTGCTATCATGAATGGAGATAACATCACCAGGCTTCAGGCGGTAGGAAGCGATGTTCACACGCTTGCCATTCACGTCAAAGTGGCGATGCGATACCAGTTGGCGGGCATGGGCACGAGAAGAGCCGATTCCCAAACGGAATACTACGTTGTCAAGGCGTAGTTCCAACAACTGAAAGAGGTTTTCGCCTGTAACACCAGGTCGGTGAACGGCTTCCTTATAGTAGTTGTGAAACTGGTTTTCCAGCACGCGGTAGACGCGGCGCAATTTCTGCTTTTCGCGCAACTGCACACCGTATTCGGTCAGCTTCTTCTGGTACATACCAGTCTGACCAGCACCGCTACCCCAGCCCGGAGGCTTGTCGCGGAATCTTGTTTTGTTGTCTTTGCCGGTTCTATCCAGCGTACATTTAGGGCCATAGCACTTATCGCCTTTGAGGTAGAGTTTCATCCCCTCTCGACGACACTGACGACACCTAGGGTCATGATTATTAGCCATACAGTAACGATGCTCCTTGTGGGCTGAAGTTCAGTTAGCCACTAAGTCACGTATCGGAAGAGAGACTCCTCCGAACGGGTGTTTACACGCAGGCAAAAGCCGTTAATGCGCTTCGTCCACCCTTGCACCCCGAAATTACGAAGTACAATTCCTGAGAGTTAAACGCGCCGTCGTTTGGGCGGTCGGCAACCGTTGTGGGGAATGGGGGTCACATCTTTAATCATCATGACATCCAACCCTACACCCTGTAGTGCGCGGATAGCGGTTTCGCGTCCGGAACCAGGTCCCTTTACATAGACATCCACACGCTTGAGACCATGCTCTTGCGCGGCGCGAGCGGCACGCTCGGAAGCAACTTGAGCCGCGAACGGAGTTCCCTTTCGGGTTCCTTTAAATCCAGAACCGCCAGAACTCGCCCACGAAATAGCATTGCCCTGCGTATCCGTAATGGTGATGAGGGTATTGTTGAACGAAGATCGTATGTGAACAATACCTTGAGCGATATTCTTGCGCTCTTTTGCTTTACCGCGGTTTGTACCCGCCTTGGTTGTCTGCTTGTTAGCCATGCTTTACGCTCCTCTACTTCTTCACTTTCTTTTTGCCTGCCACAGGACGACGCGGGCCCTTGCGGAAGCGGCCATTTGTCTTGGTACGTTGTCCACGACAAGGCAACCCACGGCGGTGACGTGTTCCACGAAAGCATCCAATCTCAATGAGACGGCGAATGCTCAGTTGGAACTCACGACGTAGGTCTCCCTCAACACGAAAATCACGCTCGATGATTTCACGGATGCGACCTACTTCCGCTTCCGTCAATTCACGTACACGCGTCGAGAGGTTAATTCCTGCTTGTGTAAGAATTCTACGAGCACTGGTCAGACCAATACCGTAGATGTAGGTGAGCGCGTATTCAATTCGTTTATCGCGTGGCAAATCCACGCCTGCAACACGTGCCAAACCTAGCCTCCTTTGTCGAACAGAGCCGATACTCCGTTTGAGTACCGCCTCCACAGAGCACTAGCCCTGTCGTTGTTTGTGCTTGGGGTTTGAACAGATTACGCGAACTACCCCTTCACGTTTGATGACTTTGCACTTATCACACATCTTCTTTACGGATGCGCGTACTTTCATGTGCCTTTCTCCTCTCTCTCCTATTCTCGCTTATGCGGAACAGAAAATCTTGCTATTTCGGAATAGCGCGAATGGCGCAAACGTTGCACACACCGCGCTATCTGGTATGGTATTACGTTACCAGACACGCAAAACGGGCTAGCGCAGAAATAACTGCCTCCTGCGCCTCCCGAAAATGGGACACAAAATAGTTGCCGTCAGGACTTATAGCGGTAGCGGATACGTCCACGCTCTAGGTCGTAAGGGGATAACTCCACTAGAACCTTATCGCCAGGAAGAATACGAATGTAGTTCTGTCGCATCTTTCCAGAGACGTGGGCGAGAACCGACTTCGTCGACTCTCCT
>JAPLCR010000315.1 GCA_026392135.1 Armatimonadota bacterium | reverse complement strand
CACCCTGTTGGGTTGTATATGAGATTGGGAGCCGCTAATAAGTAAACAAATGTATACTTTTTCGGTTACGAAAAGCGCTCACTTTCGTCAACACTAACGTTATTTGCCTTTGTTGATACTTCTCAACCCAATACTGGGGTTAGGTAAGAGTTCAGGGTTATGGGAGTAAAACCGCATAAAACGCAAAAAATGCAAAAAAGCCCCAAACTTGGAGTGACGCACATAGGCTTGTAATCTCAAACCGCTAAGACTCCTCTCCTTTGCGAAGGAGAGGTTGGGTGAGGTTATGTCAAGATTCCCACAACCCTGAACTCTTATGTTCAGAAGTGAAGCCGGCAGGGCTAAAAAAAGAGGGGCGGAATGAGGGCTGTTACAAATAGTCCCAATACCCAAAGAAGCAACCTGCTCTCAAGGAGAGGTTGCTTCTTTGGTCAGCCGCCTATAGAGGTTAAAAGTGGAGGATTGTTCCATCCGGCAAATAGGCATCTGCACCTAAACAACTGCTTGGAGGCGGCAGGAAGACGACGTTCGAATCGCCGATTTTGCTAATATCCAAGTTGAAGGGAGGGTTCATCCCTTGTGCGGACTGCCTGATATAATCAGAAGCGAGGTCACGTAGTTCCGGTGGGAGCGACTTGAGAGAGATAGGAACCTCTTTACCCATCGCTAAAGCCTCTTTTTGCTCCTTGCTTAATTGCGACAAAAGTTTCTCTGTGAGGGCATCCGAGAGTTTCTGCCTCTCTAATCTGTGGTCAAGTTGCGCCATATCCAACAGCTTCTGGTCTTCGCTCTGCTCAATAGTCAGTTTTTGCTTTGCGTTTACGAGATAGGTTATCGCCTCTATGACCTGTGCGGGGGTGACGTGGTTCATTCCGACGGAGATGCGTCTCTCTGCGAGTTCAAACTCAATGCCTGCCGTCCATCCGCTTGTTTTTGTAAATCGTTGGAGGAATTTGCCGATAGAGATGCGCTTCGCCTGAATATCCACCTGCGCGGCAGGAAGTTGGAGCGGCTTCTTTTTATTTGCCTTCTGCTGGAAGTTCACCGCCGCACTTTCAGATAGTCCCTCCCCATTGTATCGGCTGGCTTGGTAACTACCCTCCCCTTTCCAACCCATCGTCTGTGCCTTGATAAGGTTCGATTCCAGCCTGTTACGCGAGACCCAACGCGAATCACTAAACACTACAACCCCGTTAAGGAGAGCAGCATTACGCCCATATATATCCGCCAACTGTGGAATAACCACCTCAAGCGGAGCCTCTTCTATGTTGATGTTAGTTACGAAAGTGTCGTTTACATACGCATCCGTAACGTAGTTGAACTTCACTTGCTTACTTATCTCTTCCAGTGCTTCCGTCAAGGTTGCACCTTCAATTTTGACGGTGATTTTCTTTTGCGCCCTTCTGGTTTCTCAAACGCCTGTTTTTCAGGTACAGGGGAGGGCTGGGGCGTAGAGGTGCCTTGTGAAAGAGCAAAGATGAGAATGACTGCGTGCCACATAGTAACCTCCCGTTAGTTGGTAATAACCACCGTTTGGTTAAAAGCATATTCGCTATCGTACAGTTTGTCTGTTTCATGGCTGCGGTCATTATAACCAGACCATGAATCCGCATAGACACCAGGTGTGGCTATAGCCATCCCTACTACATCCCATATTGAGGTAAAGAGAGACGTGCCGCGTAAATTGACTGTTACAGTGCTAAGAACCATACTTCGAATAGCGTTTGGACGTACACGAGTCTTAACGTCGTACACCTTAATGTGTCCGCCCCCTTGCATATACCAGTCATCAGAATCCGTTACAGAGACAGCATAAATGACATAAGTGCTTACTTTGACAGTTTTGGGAGCCTCTGCAATACCTATTAAGAGGGGGGCATTGTCGTAAGGGATATAGTTCTGGAACTGCGCCTTCGCCTTTCCAGTGCCGCAAAACAAAAGGGCAAGGGTGCATAACAAAAAAAGAGGTTTTTTCATTCCGTTTGTTCCTATTCAGATGGTTGAAGGTCGGTTGTGCAAGTAGCAGGGAAAATACAGGCGATACTGTCTCAATCTCATTGTATCAATACACTTGTCTTTTGTCAAACAAGTATTATCCGTATTGCAAAAAATAAAGAAACTGAGTGTCGTCTTATGTAATAGGAGCATAACTCTACTCCGAGCGCGATTCTCACATTCTACCGCCTCTCTTTCTTTCTCTTAGAAAAACCACGTCAGAATAGATGTTCCACTTGAAAACCAGAAGCCCTTACCCCCGTCCCCAATATGCGCTAACTTAACGATACACCAGTAGAATTCAGTCTGCTTTATTCAGGGGAAGTCTGAATGGCTTTTAGATTAGGGTATTCTGAAGCAAGCCGAAAAATAAGTAGACATTAGAATACTTTCTCTGCTAAGTTAGCGCATATGCCCCCGTCCCCTCTCCCAATTCTGGGCGAGGGGTGACTAGGGCGGTAGGCGGTTTTGTTGGGCGATAGCCGCTCTTTCCCTAGAGGTTTTGGAACAATTTAACTACAGAGAGTCCCTTAGAGAAACCACTGAGTTCTTTTTATACGAATTCCGATAATACTAGGGTGAACTGTAATCCTCAAGGAAAAACGCCATGACCGTTACTCAAACCCTGACACAGCCTACGCTTACCGATACCAACGTACTTTGGAGTACGCCGCAGACCCTCTATTTTGAGCGCAAGTCGCGTACACTCCCTCTCACCAACTTTCAGGGGCGTAACTACCCAGTGTTACAGCCTGAACTGCTCAAAAGGCTGTTAGACGTGAACCTCACCGAGCGTGTTCTGGAGGTTGATGCTACTCGCCCGCTTCTCTCACAAGCGGAGTACGATTTCGTATTGATTCGGCAAGGATTGGCTTCCGCGCCTGACCCCGCCGCCCTGTGTGAGAGACTTCAAACGGTTGCACCTCGTGGTTTTCTCGAAGCCCCCTCCCCGCTCAATGAGTACTTGGGAGGCGATCCCGCGCACCGCTGGCTGGTGTCGGTGGAGAAAGACAGGGAAGGCAAAGAGGCTCTTGTGTTTCGGCGTAAGCCGTTCGGGCGTTCGATATTCCGACACGCCTTACGTGGGCGGCTACACAACGACGCAGACTATCGCTTTGCGTGGGAACACGCCTATCGTAACGTAACGCACACGCAGTTCGCATGGGAGATAGGTTTCGTCTATCGGGTGGAGGACGACCCCGACGGCTACGACCCCGACGACCCCGAACAACGCGCAGAGGCGCACCTCGACCGCGCTATTCAGGGCGTGCGCTTTGGGAATATCCCACCCATTTTACTACTACCCGACGCAGAGCAGGCAGTTATGCTGAACCCTCACTCCGCGATAGCCCAGAATACACTAGGCTGTGTTCTATGGATGCTCAACCGCTATACAGAGGCGAATAAGGCTTTTCATGAAGCCTCCCAACTTGCCCCTACGCACGAAGGTTTTAAGAAGAATGCGCGGGCAATTCCCAATGCTGCTAGCCCCCTTCACCTTGAACTGCTTCCACCGATGCGTGAAGATATGGAAGACATTAAAACGAACTTTGCGGGCAAAGTCTACTACGCATTTGTGAACTTCGACGCACGCCTTGCAGACGATATGGGGATAACGCCTACCGACACGGTGTTGGATGTGGGCGGCGGGCAGAGACCCCTAAAACGCGCCGACGTGAGTATTGATTTTGATGTTTTTGAAGGGGCGCATAGGCAGGGGCTGACGATTAGCCGCGAGAAGCCGCTCGTCTGCGGAGATGTACAGAGGCTTCCCTTTGCCACCAAAGCCTTTGATGTCGCCTGTTGCCGCATGGTGTTAGAACACGTTATGAACCCTGCGCTCGCCTGTAAGGAGCTACAGCGTGTGGCGAAACGGGGCTTTCTTGAGACACCCAACACCGTCTGGGAGTGCTTCTACGGTCATCCTTCCCACCGCTGGGTAATAGAGTGGGAGGCGGAAACACGCACTATCGTCTTTAAGCGCAAGCCCTTCGATAGAATGCCATTTCATAGCGCGATAATACCCCTGCTCTACACGCAAGGCGACGTGCAACGCGCTTTCGAGGTCTCTTTCCGCAACCTCACCACAACGCAAGTGAGTTGGGATGAAGAGCATCCTTTTGAGGTACGTGTAGAGGACGACACCGAAGACGCACCCTACGATTACATGGGACGTGCGGAAGACGCAACACGCGGCAGTATGAACTACTCCCGCGACATATTTACTTCGGGACTGGCTCCGGTGGCGGTGGCAGAGGCGGAGGACGCGTTAAAACTGGCTCCAAACCCTGTGTTACAAGAGGAGGCTATTCGTCTACGCCTAGAGATAGCAACGGCGATGAACGACTTTCCGAAAATCTCTGACCTGCGAAGCCAACTGCGTACTCTGACAACGGGCTTCAACACGACGTTTGTGCCACAAAACCAGACAAGGCTCTCTCCGGTAATCTGGTCTGCGCCTCTGCTAGACCCTAGCGGGTACGCCGATGAGGCAAGGCACTTTCTGTTCGCCCTGGAATCAGTGGGGGTGAGCGTGGCGGCACGAGAGTTGCGGTGGAGTAATAAGGTGGCGGCTTTGCCTCGCGAACGCGAACGTATCCTACAAAAACTCCTCCAAACCCCTGCACAAGCAAGCCCTGTACGCATATCGCATATCCTTGCGCCAAGCCTACAAAGCGACCCGCAGGCGCGAGTGAACGTGGGGCGCACGATGTTCGAGACGGACAGGCTTCCCCCCGACTGGGTGGAGGCGTGCAACCGCATGGATGAGATATGGGTTCCAACAGAGTTTAACCGTGAGACGTTTACTTTTGCGGGAGTGCGTCCCGAAAAGCTACGTGTCGTACCCGGAACTATAGATTTAGCTCCCTACAACCCGAACTGTGTCCCGCTAGGTATCGAAGATGCACGCGGCTATAACTTCCTCTCTGTCTTCGATTGGCAGATTCGTAAAGGGTGGGATGTGTTGATAAGGGCGTTCGTGGAGGAGTTCAGCATGAGTGAGGATGTGTCGCTCACTATCAAGACACACTCTTCTTTCGGTTACTCCACCGAAAAAATTGTAGATATGGTTTCAACCTACCTGACAGAGAGCGTCGGTTGTGACCTGAACCGTATCCCTCTCGTCATTTTCCAAGACACAAATATCCCAGACGCGCAGATGCCAAACCTATATCGCGCCGCTGACTGCTTTGTACTACCGACTCGCGGGGAGGGGTGGGGGCGTCCCTTTATGGAGGCGATGGCGATGGGGCTTCCCGTTATCGGCACGGGGTGGAGCGGACAGACCGCCTTTATGAATGAGGAGAACAGTTTTCTTCTGGACTACACGCTGACGGAGGTTCCCGAATCGAGTTGGCGCGAAATTCCGACGTATCAGGGACACCGCTGGGCAGAGCCTTCGCTTTCGCATCTGCGTCAACTGATGCGGGAGGTCTTTGAGGATAGAAAAACGGCAAAGGAGATGGGGCAACGGGCGCGAACGCACCTCGAAGAGAGCTTTACCTACTCCCATATCGCCAAAACTCTGCTGAGTGAGTTCGAGCGTTTGGGGGCACGGTTTTAATCTGCTCCTCCTCTGAAAAAATAGCCACGCTCCACATAAGGAATCTATCATGCGCGTACTGGTTGGACATAGTTTCTCCTGTCCAGAGTTACAACAGAATATCCCTTTGCCGGCAAGGGAAGCCTCTGATGATGAGATAGTCTCGTTCGGCTTCGCCTATCCTCAGTTTCCCTATCATAAGGGTATGACCTTCGACGAAATTCTGGCGCGGTGTCCGCAAGGCTGGAAACCAGAGGTCTACATTCATTGGAGTCCTGAATACAACCCTATTCCTATCGGTATTGAGAAAGCAGACTGTCTTACGGTGGGCGTGTTCGGAGACTGGAATCTGGGGGGGCAGACGATTCACACCATGGGAGGGGCGTTTGACCTGCTCGTTGCGGATAGAGGCGGCTGCGAACTTCTTAGAAACGCCGGCTTTACGGAGGTAATTCACGGACTACTTTGGGCGCAAGACCCCGCGCTACACCGTATCCTGCCCACCTGTGAACGCGATGTAGACATCTTAATGATTGGAAACTTTAATCATGCGGTGCAACAGGAGCGAGCATTATGGTTGGCGCGAGTGGCGCGTCTTACAGAGAGGCACAACGTCGTATTGACAAGTGGTCTTTATGGTGAGGACTATGTGCGGATGATGAATCGCGCCAAAATCGTCTTCAACCGTAGTATTCGTGGCGAGCTGAATATGAGGGCTTACGAAGCTCCCGCTTGTGGAGCCATGCT
>JAPLCR010000579.1 GCA_026392135.1 Armatimonadota bacterium | reverse complement strand
TACGATACTTTGAAACAGCTTCGCGACAACGGATTACGCCTGCTGTTGGTGGGCTTCGAGTCGGGGAATCAGGATATTCTGAACCGCATCAAGAAGGGCATCAAGCTCGAAATGGCACGTGAGTTCATGGCGAACTGCAAGAAGCTGGGCATAAAGGTACACGGAACGTTTATCATCGGGCTACCTATAGAGACTCCCGAAACCGTCCGCCAAACCATAGAGTTCGCGAAAGAACTCGACCCGCACACCATTCAGGTCTCCATCGCCGCGCCCTATCCAGGAACAGAACTCTACGCCCAAGCGCAAGCCAACAACTGGTTCTCCCGCGAGAGCCTGATTTCGGGTTCGGGGATACAGGTCTCCGCGCTGAGTTACGAGAATATGTCGCCCGCGGAGATTGAGGACGCGGTGGAGCGTATGTATCGTGAGTTCTACTTCCGCCCTAAGAAGATCGCGGGGATTGTCGCGGAGATGCTGACAGAGCGGCAGATGTTTGTGCGCCGCCTACGCGAGGGAGGCGAGTTCTTCGGCTATCTCAAGGAGCGGGGTGTACAGGTGAAACAACGCAAGCAGGAGGCTATCGCCAACCGATAGCGCGAGGAGCGGCGAAATCCATGCGTATAGACACTCTGACCATTCAAAACTTCAAAAAGTTTGAAAATGTAACGGTTGAACTGCACCCGCAGTTCAACCTTTTCATCGGCGAAAACGGTTCCGGCAAGACAAGCGTGCTAGACGCTCTGGCGGTTGCGCTCGGCATATGGCTCATAAAACTGCCTGATAGTGCTCTCCAAAATAGTAAACGCAACATACTACCGGGCGAAGTACGCATAGAACCTTCGAAACGGGGAGACCGCATTCAGTTCATTGAGCGTAAGCCTGTGGTGATTCGCGCCGTTGGGAAATTGGGATATCAAGAAAATGTGAAGTGGACTCGTTACATTGAGGAGTTCACGACTAGCACTAACAGCAAGAAGGCTATGGATGCCATTCGCATTATCGCTGACCTGTATCATCGCGCAAATAACGGGGAAGATTTGGTATTGCCCGTTATTGCCTACTACGGGGCGGGGAGAGCATGGTTATCCTCTAGCGAATCCGCTAAAGAGGGCGTTAGCAAGAGTAATGGCCCCGCTAGACGGTGGAGTGCTTTTCAGGACTGCCTTAAAGAACGTATTCGCGTGTCCGACATACAGCGCTGGTTTCAAAATGAGACCGTCACCGCCGTAAGAAAAAAAAGACCCGGTTTTGAGATAGTTAAGCACGCCATTTTGAACTGTATTCCCGATGCTGACGGTATAGAATTCGATACAGATAGAGACCAAATCGTTCTCTCTATCGCCGGAAAGCCGCAGCTGTATGGAAATCTAAGTTCTGGGCAGAAGGTGATGCTCGCTCTTAGCGCGGACATTGCTATCAAATCTGTCACGCAAAACGCGCACCTAATACCGACAGATTCGCTGGATTTTGACGAACTCCCTGCTGTTCTCTCGCACACACCCGGCGTTGTTTTGATTGACGAGATAGATGTTCACCTCCACCCGCGTTGGCAACGCAGAGTCGTCGCCGACCTAAAGCGCACCTTCCCCTCTATTCAGTTTATGTGCACCTCCCACTCCGCGCAAATCATCGGCGAGACGAATCCCGAAGAGATACGCATTTTAGAGGACTTCTCCACTCCGGGGCAATCGTTCGGTATGGATTCAAACTGGATTTTAGAGGTTCTTATGGGGGCGGATGCACAGGACGCAGACATAAAGAAGCAGTTGGATGCTATTTTCAAGCTAATACACGAAAAGGAACTCGACAAAGCCGAGGCGGCAGTAATTAGCCTTAAAAATCAGGTGGGAAACTCAGAACGCCTTCAACGCGCCTCCTCCACGCTAGGACGCTTGAGGAGGGTTGGGTAATGAGGTATATCGAAAAGGCGGAGGGGCAACCAGATTGTATCCGTGACTTCTTTTCCATACAGTTCAGTTCACGAACGGAAAACCCTGACATCTCGCCGCAAGTATATGCAGTCGACTATGGGGCATTTGGCTCAGGATTTGAAGGGCATGAAAAACCTAAGGAAGAGTTGATGAAGGTACTGTTGAAGGAGCAAGGTGGACTTTGCGCGTATACGGGCACTGGAATTGATGACCGTCTGCCCAAAGGGAACTCCTCTGAAATCCAACAAGGCATCAGTGATTCAGGTGACGCGGTAGTTGATTCGAGCGGAGAGGTGGTTGATACAAATGAAGTAGATAGTGCCTCCAAGAAGCAAGACAGAAAGCCTAGTCCCCGTTGCTATAAGCCTCATATAGAGCATCTCAAGCCACAGTCGCTTTGTAAAGGAGAATTGAGAGACACAGGTAGAGAAGTTGGTATTGATGTGGGGGAGGACATGGATTACCACAATATGGTTGGCGCATTGGAAGTAGGCGGTTCGGAAGGGGAGCATTTTGGAGCGGTAGCGAGGAAGAACGCACTGCTTCCAGTATTGCCTACACAACCCGACTGCGAAGCACACTTCTCGTTCGACGTTGACGGGAATATCAAAGCAAATGATGAAGAGGGAAAAAGGGCGATTGATATATTGCGTTTGGATCATAAAATCTTGACCGGCTGGCGCAGGGGGGCGATCGACGGTTGGATGAAAGATGAAATTGTGAACGATGATGGTTCGGTTGAAGATATATCGTTTACTAACGAGGAGTTGAGAGAACACCTGACAAATGTATGTGTTTCCGAGAACGACCGCTTTGAGGAATTTTGCTATGCGATAGCATCCGCCATAAAGAACGAATTAGGCATCGTATAAGTCAATCCGCGTACAATCAACCGTAATCCCTAATATGAGTTACGAGAATATGTCGCCCGCGGAGATTGAGGACGCGGTGGAGCGTATGTATCGTGAGTTCTACTTCCGCCCTAAGAAGATCGCGGGG
>JAPLCR010000656.1 GCA_026392135.1 Armatimonadota bacterium | reverse complement strand
GCGGAAGGCTTGAACAGCCAGATACAACTCATTAAGGCGAACGCCAGAGGCTATAGAAAGTTTGACAATTTCAGGGTCGCTATTCTCTTCTTTCTTGGAAAACTTGACCTATACCCACACGAAAGCCTATAGACCCAAAATTTACAGACCCTAAGGTATGTGTAGATAGAGGTCTTTATCCCGTTATAGTACAGCGCGTAGTATTCGTGGTGCGTGACCTCTGGCTGATACTCGAAACCCTTTTTCTTGAGCACCTTGATGAAATCCCCTGCGCTGTAACTAGCCACTGCCACCTCTTCAAGCAAGCGACGCTTGAGTTGCTGCGCGTCTCCTGTGAGGCGTGAATCGTCTTCCAGCGCGTACTGTTTATAGAGGGTGGAAAAGACGGAGGCGAGTTCTAGTTCGGCTGCTTGTAAGGTCTTACCCTGTCCGTAGATTTTATACTCAGGGCATTCGATAAAATACCCGTCTTCCTGTTCAACAGGGCAGAGGAGGGGCGTTTTGAGGGTGTAGATAACCCCCTGAAGGGTAAAACCGCTGAAACGATAGGCGGAGGGGGTAGTTACGTTCCTCGTCTTTGTTCCTTGTTTTGTTCGCACGCGCATTTTGCCTCGCTCCTTGTTTTTCTTTCTTGCCCGTACGCTACTTTTTCTGACTGACCAACTGCCCCAATAGCTCGATGATGCGGGCGTTCTGGGCTTTACTTCGCCAAGTCTTCTCCGAACAGCCCCTTCCCTTGCTTATTCATCTTCTTTTCGGCATTGTATAGTCCGCAAACTCCTACAAGCCCTACCTTTTGACCGTTCATATCTTCAGGAAAAGTGCCGTCAAGATGGCGGGCATATTCAACAAGGGTTTCTTCTATGCCTTTATCAGCCAGCACTTGACGAGCGGTAGTTAGAGTGATACGCACCCTCTCTTCTGATTCCCCCGTCTTTTGAGTGAGCCGCGCCACAATGTCATACATCTCTTTATCCGCGAAAGTAGAATCAGCAATTGTTGGCGGAGGAGTCGGCGGGGTATAAGTCGATGCTACACTTGACGGGGTATTGCTGGGCGACGAATCGTAAGAAGAGCCCCTTGGCGAACTTATCAGGAGAACAGTGAAGCCAACGATTGACAACGTTAGAATCAACCCGCAGGATTGTAGTCCATTCATCTTCCTTTCAGGTCGCTCAAGGGATTTTGTTTTATGAGGCGTAGAACCTTGATAAAGCCCGTCCTTGTTAAAGTTTTCAAAATCGGGCGGTCTTTTCCATGGCGGCAAAGATGCGTATGCGCGTTGCTTCGCCTCCAACTCCCTTTGCTGTAATGCAGATTCACGTTGCAACCTCTCCCTAGCCTCGAGGCGCTCTTTCTCCTCAAGGTAGATGTGTTCGCGCTCTTCTGGTGTCAGTTCTGGCATACTTCATCCCTTCTACTACTTAATTGCAACCACCACCATACCGCGACCTTACATCCTTCATTTCTTGTAGTAGTGCCTGAAGGTCTTGCTGAATTTTGACCTGCTGTGCAAAGTTGTGCCAACGTGAAGAATCGAGGTCGTCTATATATTCTTCCAGACATATTCCCGCTACACCAAATCGATAATTATTTTCATTCGACATATCTTTCTGCGTAAGTCTGAATTTTTGCAATAGAGCGTCAAAGCGAGCGTTCCATTCCTTGTCACTGCTTGCGATGTCTCGCCTTGAGTTTTTGTACTCTTCAACAAGAACCGCTAATTGGTTCAACCCCTCATGTATGCTTCCCGCGTATTGGCTAACCTGAGTGCATATTTTTTGTTGTCTGTCAATCAATCTAGCGTGTGCAAACTGTGTGCGTGATATGCTCTGGTAAGCCCAAAACGCTATGCCTGTAGAAAGCAAAATAGCCAAGACAAGCAAAAATTTCCGCGTAGAACTACCTCCTTACTGATGTTGCCAAGTACAAAAAAAACGAATCTCTAGTCCGCCCTCTTTCCGTGAGTTGTTTCGCTACGCTGGTCTTCAAGCCAGAGTGTGACCATTAATTCCCCTGCGTCGGAGTCTAGGTCGCCGTTTTGAATGAGGAGCGCGATGTACTGCTCTTTGGTGAGTGGGCAGTTTACGAAATCACGGAACTGGGCGTTGCTGGTCAAGCAAAGTTGTTTGCGCCTCTCGTTAATAAGTTTGTCGGAAAAATCTCTCTCGCCACGGCTTACATACGTTTGAATGTCTTGCTTAACGCCTTTGTGGTAGAGAACATAGTAAGTGTGGTGTCCACGCTCCTCCACATGGTCAAGCCCTTTTTTCTTGAGCGCCCCAACAAAATCGCCTGTGCGATAACTAGCCATGAGCGACTTCATTCAGAAGACGTTGTTTTAGGGCGCGCGCCTTTCTCGAAAGCATTGAGTCGTCTTCGAGCGCGTACTGTTCGTATAGAAACGCAAACGCTTCGAGGAGACATTCGTTCGCTTCTTGAAAGTCGCTTCCATGCCCGTAAAGTTTATAGTCGGCGCACGCTATAAGAACGCCGTCTTCCTGCTCTATGGTGACGTGGATGGGAGCGCGAAAGGCGTATTTTCGCCCTTGTAGCGTGAACTGAGGGGTGATTTCCCTCTTTTCTGGCGATGCAACACCTGATTCTAGTTTTCTTGCGGTTCCCATATTCCCTTACTCCGCCTTCTTGCCGTGAGTGGTTTCGCTACGATTGGTCTTCGAGCCAGAGGGCGCGAAGGATTTCGTCCCCTGTTTTGCTGTGGCTAGAACTCGAAGGATATTGCGCTGTGGCGAAATCTCCCTCCAGAGCATACGATATGCGAATAGGGAGGGAGATGTTTGCTTATAAGCGGACAGAAGAGGAGATGGAAAACTGAGAGCACTGGGACTCGAACCCAGGACACCCGCCTTAAAAGGGCGGTGCTCTACCGACTGAGCTATACTCTCATTGGAGGCGGCTTATATTGTACCCCAGCCTTCCCCCCTTGTCAATGCGAGAGTACGCATCTGCTCACAAATCCCCTATCCCTTCAGCCCTGCTATCTGAATACCACGCATCAACTGCTCCCGAAAAATAATAAACGCAATGAAAATAGGGATACTCTCTACTACTGCCAGTGCCATAAGTGCGTTGTAGCCTACTCCAGACGCAATCAGGGCTTGAACAGCGGGGTCTGCCCCTTGAGAGGGTTGCCAGTTCGTCAATATCGCCTGTAGTTTATAGGTCGCTACGGAGAGGGGCCATTTACTCTGCTCGCTCATCAAAATAATCCAAGGACCCAGAAAGTCGTTCCACGCCCCTGTAAAAGTGAAGTAGCCCGTCACTGCAATAACAGGGCGTGCCAGTGGGAGCATAATAGCACGCAGTGTCATCAGCTCGGAAGCTCCGTCCATACGTGCCGCCTCGATAAGTTCCGTGGGGAGTGTGTCGAAAAATCCCTTAAACAACAGGAAGTTGAAGGCATTAAACACCGCCGGAAGCAGTACCCCCCAGTAGGTTCCAATGAACGAAAAAGAGGGAAATAGGTAGTCTGTAAATGGAATAGTCGGGACGCTGCGCGTGGGCCAAGGGAAGTGCGAGAGGAGCAGGAAGCGCGGAACTATCGCAATCTGCCCCGGTATCATCAAGGTGCCCATAAAAAAGAAAAAGAGCCATTTCGCCGCTTTTTTGGAGTGTAGCTTTGAGACCGCATACGCTGCCATCGCTGTAACAGGGAGTTGAAGCAGAACCGTCATAAACGCGATTTTGAGGCTATTTTGAAGGTAAATATGGAGCGGGTAGCGGAAAACATCTACATTGAGAGCCTGCCCGCTCGGATTAATAGTCGTAGCAAGAAGTTTGTAGGAGGCAAAGGTCGGCTCTTTGGGCATCAGGCGAAAGGGGTATTTGAAAATCTCCATCGTCGGTTTCATAGAGGCAGAAATCATCCACACCACAGGAAACAGGTGTAGAAGTACGCCTAGCCATAAGAACGAGGCGATAGCAACCAACAACAGGCGCACCTTAAATCGTTTTCTACCCACTTGTGGAATCAGAGGCATCGATATCTCCTAAAAGCACCTAAAATAGCAACCTTAATCTGAATGCACTACTATGCTTACCGACACAAAACAGCCCTTTTTAGATTTGGAGTGCGCGATATGCCGTACTGTCCTTTGGTCTGAATAGCAAGGAGGCGGACGGCACGCCCTGACACTGCTAAGAATCTCTCTTACCAGATTGAATAAGGCGGGGCGGGGCTGAGAGTAGGCGCAAGAGCGGGCGCATAAAGCGAGGTCCCTCTTCTTTTAGCGAGGCTGTGGCAGAGTGTGACTCCTGAACCCACAGCATGAAAATTGCCGCACCTCCCGCACCAGCCAACGACATCAGCGCAAACATTCCGTTGAAGCCCCAGTTCTGTGAAAGCCAACCGCAGAGCGGGGGTCCAATCGCGGTTGCTAGCCCCGCAGTGGCGGAGAGTCTTGACTGCGCTGTAGCACGATTGGTTTCTGAGGCGATGTCGTTTATAAACACAATGGCTACTGTTCCCATTATTCCGAAGTTGAAGCCGTGCAGTATCTGCACGAACACTACCCAAGCAGGTCCCGTTGCTGGAATGTAGAGCAGTAACCGCAACGGCATAAGCAGAAACGTGGCGGCGAGAGCGGGTCTTCTGCCATACTTGTCGGCGAATCGCCCTACCTGTGTCATCACCAGAACCTCACAGAAGACACCTGCCGAAAACATTCCTGTTATCCAGTAGGCTGTAGCGTGTAAAGACCTCATATAGAGGCTGAGATAGGCAGATGCGCCGTACAGCCCAAACATATAGAGGAAGTAGGCGGCTAGAAAGTACCTCATATTAAGCGGTAACTCTGCTCGCTGGCGAGAGGGAGTTTTGCGCTCTATGCCCTCCTGTAGTCGCTTTCCCATGTCTGGAACGAAGTAGGAGACGATCGCTACAACGAAAAAGATGAGCGGACCAAATGTAAAGAGCGTGTTTAACTGTTCGCGCCCTAAAATCGCCCCGCCCGCCTGCCCCTGACTGACTATTCTACCGGATACGAGTGAGAAGAGAATATAACCCACCGCCCCCCAGATACGATACTTTGCGTAGATAGCTCCTCGCTGGTTTGAGCCTACTGTCATGCGCCCTACCAGCACTGCGCCCGCCGTACTCAAAAAGAACATAGCATTGGTACCAAGCGCAGTGAACAGAATAAACCCACCCATTCCCTGCACTGAGCGGTAGGACATATAGGCGATTCCCGCCGCAACCCCCGCAACGCTCATTAGAGGGCGCGGGCTGGGTAGTCTATCCGAAAGCCTCCCCATAAACGGTTGTATCAGGAGGGCAAGCCCTGT
>JAPLCR010000342.1:2677-6976 GCA_026392135.1 Armatimonadota bacterium | reverse complement strand
CATAAAATGCCATATTCCTCCTTGTTTTCACAGGCGCAGTAAAAAAGTGGGGGGGGGGGGTGATTTTTAATTGTCAAGTCATTGTATGTCCTACTGCTGGTCTCGTAGGTCCTTCTGAAAGAGAGCGAGGAGGGACTTAACGGATGCCGCGCTACATTAGCGTTCTGAGGAAGAGAAGAAGGGGCTACGGCTTGTTGCGATGCGCTCAACCTCCTCTACTTCTAACGTGGAGAGACCCGCAACTACCTGCGCGGCTAAATGGAGGATTTCCTGAGCCTTCCCTGTTTCGATAATTAAGCGCACCTCTTGCCCTTCCACCAGTGCAGACTCTGACGGGTGTATAGGTCGAAACACCCCATGTTCATATACAGCGTCTACTATTTGCGTCATATTACCGCCCCCTTGTAGGTTCTCCAACACTCCAACCTCTCTATTATACACTAATTCTGTCGCCTCAGATACGACCACGGAACACCCATTGCTTTGTAAGCGGTGTACGGAGGCGATTCGGTAGGGCAAAAGATAACGGCTCTCAACTATTGGAGGTGAGAGCCGTTTGCATGAGATAGTGTGCCTCAAGCCTTTTAAGGCAGAGGAATAAACTGCCCCCCCGGTATGAACAGTAAAGGCGTTGGCCATCCAGACCAATTTATCGCATTCGTATGCCAACCGCCTCCATCCGTTGTTAATTGCAAGGAGAAGTCAGTGTGTTGCGCTGGATGGTCATAATACAAAACCGCATAGCGGTGTGGGATGCCCGTCACTGGGTCAAGGTTGGATCGATAAGATACGTCCCCAGTTATCGGAGTATTTGGCTGATAGAAATTATTCACTACGGGCATATTCAGGTAAACGTTTACGCCCCAATTTGCCGTATCGGAAGGGCTTGCTGTAGTTGGAGTGACGATAGTGCTACTATATATTTCGATATAGATTATCGAATTTGCGCCATTCGGATTCCACATTGCTTGCAGTACGCGCCACTTCACAACATCCGGGTCGTCAAAGGAAAAGGAGACCTTTGGGTCTTTAGTTGGAACGCCATTCACCAAATCCACGACATAGGCGTACTGCTTGTCCATTTTTAAGGAGACTTCGTCGAGTTTGCCAGTCCCGTCAACATGAACTCCATTCTTAGTTTTGCCGAATAGATAGCCGATAGCTCTACCGTAAATGTAGGCTTTCGTAACAGGATCTTTCTCGTAAATGTAGGCATCTTCGTCTTGAATTTGATGCAAGCGCGTTGCGGCGAGTTCGAGTTTCGCAAGAGTCGCCATAGCACTGATAAGGTTCGCTTGCGCTGGGCTTTGCCCAGAGTTCACCACGATTCCGGGAGGGATGCTAGTGTAGGGCGTAAGGTAGACATCGTAGATGTTGCCCGCGTCGTTGGGGTCTGGAGGCGTACCATCCCATTTTACAAGTTGGTCGGAAACCGCCTTTCTCAAGTCGTCCAGATTCCCTGTGTTCGCCACGGCGATGATAATGGGGCCGCCCTGCCCTTCCACTTCAGCGCTGATAGTCAGCGATGTCCACTGATTCAACTGGCTCAATAGTTCAGAAGCCGACGCGCCGCCCTTAATCCACTTGTACGAAGCGTTTATCGTCGCTTGAAACTCAGTTTCGGAGTAACTTCGCGAAAACGTAAGGTCAAAAAGGATGTGGATGGCTCGCTGGTATCGGATTCCTGTGACGGCGTAGTTCCCAAAGAAGCTCTGGAACGCGGTGGGATTACTGGCGTATTTGAGAGAGTCTGCGTTTAGTTTCGGCTTGCTGATAGTCGCGGTGTTCTGCATAGTTGCATCCACCTGCCAACGCCGATGATTGCCGTCGAAAGTACGCAGGTACGAGGCGTCGAAACTAAAGGAACCGCCGCCTAGACGGAATTTGGCTTCCGCCCATGCGTTGAAGTGAAACTTGGTCAGGGTGCTAGTAAGGCTCGTATAGTCGAGGAGTTGGTAGGAGGTGACCTTGTTTTGCCATTTGACGCCAGTAGCGTCTACGCTAACGCCAAGCGGCGTGATTTGCGCCGTGTCCATCTGAACACCGGAACCTAGAAAGACAGGCTGTAGGCTAGAGTGCCACGGAATAGTGATGGCGGTGGCGGTGGAGAGTAGCGTTCCGAGAAACGCATAGAGGGAGAGTGTCGCGACGAATCGCAATCTGCAAGTTACATCGCGAACAGTTGCAGTAAACCTAACGGGGGGGGGGTACTGTTACCCATATTAGCCTCCATCTGCTCTAGTAGAGCGGTGGGTCAAAGGGATGACGTGCCATCTACAGTAAGTGCTGAATACGGCACTATTGCTAGGTTCCCTACGGTTTTTGGAGATTCCTTCTTCACATTGAATTAAAACAAAAAAGGAGGATTCTCACCGATACTGACAGAATAGATACTTTGATTTGTCTCAGCATATTTCAGTACGTATTTGTACCACTGAGGAGGTAGAGTTATGGTATCACGAATCTCTGTGCTTTTTGTTGCGCTTCTCTTTGCGCTCGTTACGGGATGTGGTTCAGGCGGAGGAGGAGGCAATGCTGTCACCAAAACAGGGAAAGCCATTTTTACTCTGAAGTGGGCGACACGCGCCGCTAGTAGAGACGTTCCTGCCGCCGCGAATAGCGTTCGCATTGAGATACTGCTGAACGGAACGAAAGTAGCGGAGCAGCTAACTGTTCGCCCTGCGGCGGGAGGAGTTAGCACGGTGACAATCAATAACATCACCGTAGGGAACTATATCGCCCGTGTGACCGCGTACCCTCAAGTAGACGGTACTGGAACTCCTGTAGGAAAGATCGATACCACCTGTGCTATTAAGGACGACCCCGACCCTGTTCCCATTACCACAGACCCCAATCCAACGATTGACCACATTGAGATAAACCCCTCCTCTGTAACGCTTTATAAGACGCAGACCTACGCTATCCATGTGGTTGCGAAAGACTCAAGCGGCGCAATCATTGTGATTTGGCCCGCGAAGCTTAGTTTTGTCTCCACTGCCCCCGCTACTGCAAGCGTAGACAACACAGGTTTAGTGACGGCAGTCGAGGTTGGGCAGGCGCGTATCACCGCTACCGAAACAGAGTCGAACAAAAGCGCAACGCTAGATGTTACCGTGATAAACCCACCGCTTGACCATATTGAAATCTCACCTGCAACAGCAAGTATCAATGTTGGAAAGACCTACACCATTAACGTCATTGGTAAAGACACTCTCGGCGGTGTGGTCACACTAGACCCTGCGAAGCTACAGTTCACCTCCGCTACGCCCGCTGTTGCAAGCGTTACCTCCGAAGGTGTAGTAATGGGCGTAAAGGTTGGCACGGCACGTATTACGGCGAAAGAGACGGTTTCCAATAAGACGGCTCCCCTGGATGTGACCGTCCTCTCCAACCCATTTCAGACAGTCTCGTTTGATACCCCGCGCTCCTTCGATGTGCCCAGTGCTACAGACTACGTTACAACGGCAGACTTGGATGGGGATGGCAACGCAGATGCCGTGGTGGGCGGGGATACAGGGCTTTCTGTTCTCTATGGCAAAGGGAATGGAGACCTTGAACCCTATACGACAGCATTGACAGGAAGATCGGATAACCTTGCAGTTGCCGATATGAACGGAGATGGACGACCTGACCTTATTTGTGATAACGGCAACGATTTCTTGCGTATTGTTATCAACCAGGGTGGTCGCCAGTGGGCAGCTCCTATTGATATTCCAGTGGGAACCACCGTTATTAACGCCGCGGTAGGCGATTTTAACGGAGATGGACGACCTGATATTGCCCTTGTGAACAATCAGAATGGCAATAGCGGTAAGCTCATCATCATTCGCAACAACGGTAATGGCTTATACAGTATCGCCAACACCTACACCATAGACACACCGCTCGACCTTACGGTAAGCGACATCAATGGCGACGGAAAGCCCGACATTGCGGTAGGGCACTACTCCGGTAGCCAGAGCGGTTGCCAAATCTACTTAGGGGCGGGTAACTGTAGCTTCACCGGCGGTCAGCACTACGCAGTGGGGAACACCGCATTCAAGCCTATCTTCGCCGACTTTAGCGGAGACGGCAAGCTGGATTTAGCTTTTAGCGTTGTGTTTAGCGACGAAATAGCCACGCTACTAGGGATAGGTAACGGAACCTTCACGAACCTACAGACCTATAGTACGCTCCAGTATCCTAGTAAACTCTACGCAGTCGATATTGATAGAGACGGACGACCTGACCTTGTCTGTTCTCACAACGGAACCTCTTCGTTTTCGGTACTCCTAAGTAACAGCGTAACCGGTCTCTTTG
>JAPLCR010000342.1:0-2659 GCA_026392135.1 Armatimonadota bacterium | reverse complement strand
GTCTCTTTGGTATCCCCAAGACGTTCAACTCTGGTGGCGGCGACACACGCTCTATTGCGGTTGCAGACTTTAATAATGATGGGAAACCCGACATTCTAGCGCAAAACCAAGAATCGAAACGGGTCTCTATCAGCCTGAACACATCACATTAGGTACTCAGGAAGCCTCTCTTTTTGTAACCCCCCACGCCTTTAGGCGTGGGGGGTTATTTGTGCTTCTCTCCAAAATTCGGGAAGACTTCTAGCCTACCTGAAGCGTAACTCCGCATTCTGGTAGCCTTTGATGAGCGCGAATCGGGTATCTACCCTGTCCCTAAAAAGAAAACCTATTTTTTAGCAACTGTTGGTAAAGAGCGAGGGTCTCCTCCGCCATGTGCTGATAGGAGTGTGTTTCGGCGTAGGCAAGGGCAGAGTCATGAAGGCTTGAAAGGCGGGTGGGACTATTTAGAAGAGAAGAGATGTGATCTCGGAGGCAGTCTGAAGAGAGTTTTGGCAGGAGAGAGAGACAGCCCTTCGCCTCGTGTTCAATCTGTTGGTGCGGTGGAATGGGGGAGGCGACTATCGGCAGTCCATAAGCCATGAGAAGAGCAAGTGACCCCGAACCCGATGTTTCGGTGTAGGGTGCAAGGGCGATATCGGTAATGGACATGATACTAGGTATCTGCTCTTCGGGCACGTAGTCCATAAACCGAACACGATTCTCCAAGTGCAACTGTGAAACAAGGCGGCGTAGGTTCGGCACATAGTCGGTGTGGTCATCGGGGTGCTGACCGCCCGCAAAGAGCAGTACCACATCTTCGGGTAAGCCCTCCAGTGCGTTGATGGCGAAGGCGTGCCCCTTCTTGTTGGAGAGGAATCCGAAAAGAGTCAGCACTCTACGCCCCTCTAGCCCCATCTCTTTGCGTACAGCATCCGGATTGGGAAGAGGCTGAGGTGCGGGAATACCATGCAGAAATACGCTTATCTTGTTGTGAGGCACACCGATGCGTTCGAGCCTCTGCCTATCCTGCTCGGTATGTACAATGAGATGACTTAGGGCAGGGTTAAGGAAGATTGAGCGGTTTACAGATTGAAGTAGGAGACGGTGTGACAGAGGCGTTTGCGGCTTGGGCAGCGCAATCTCATGCACCGTCATAACTGTGGGGAGCCGTATGGCGGAGAGAAATGCCGCAGTGTGGTTCTTATGGGGCGCAACTCCGCCAAAAAAGAAGTACTGAAACTGAATGTGCGCGAGGTTCGCCCCCAACGCGTTCATTTTTGCGCCCAACTCTCGAAATCTCTGCTTGTCGGCGTGATAGTGTTCAAGGGCGGAGAGGGCTCCTGCCCTTACCACATCGGCAGGTGCGTCCACAATGCGAATAGATTCGATTTCAGGAAAGCGTTCAAGCTCGGCGTGCAGATAACGCGAGTAGTCGCTTACTCCGCAGCGAACCGCTGAGCGCGTGAACACAGAGAGATTTATCGTCCCTATACTCATCGCCTTGAAACGCTCTCCATCACTTTTAGCGTCTCTTCAAAGCTACGGATACCCGTTGTTGCGCCGAGAGCCTGCACACAACAAGAGCCTACCGCAACGGCGAAACGAGCACACTGCTCTCTATCCCAGCCCTGCACAAGCCCTGTGAGAAAACCTGCAACAAAGGAGTCACCTGCACCCAGCGCGTCTATCGCATTTACTTTGAGGGCAGGTATAGAGAAGTGGTCGCCATCAGCAGAACGCACATAGCAGCCCTTATCGCCAAGTTTCAGCCCAACAACCTTTACTCCTCTGTCTATCAGAAAACGCGCTATCTCGTCAGGGTCTTCTCTGCCGTCGGCTAACTCTTTCGCCTCTTCATAGCTGGGTAGAAAGTAGTCGGTATAGGGCAGTGCAGGAGCGATCTTCTGCATCCACAGCCCCCGCGCATCCCATACCGTATCTAGCGAAGTCACAAGACCCGCCGCCTTTGCCTGTTTGAGCAGTTCGCCCGTCGGCTCTCCATCGAACTGCGGCATAACAAGGCTTCCTGCAATATGTAGAATTTTACTCTGTAGAACGCATCGGGTATCTATATCTTCTAGGCGCAGAGTGGCGTTTGCCCCGACGTAGTGCAGAAAACTACGCTCTCCACCGCTATCTACACAGACCATGGTCGCGGAGGTCGCCGCCTCTCTATCACGAATTACGCCTACCGTGTCAATTCCGTATCTCTGTAAACGCCCAATAATGAAGTCGCCGAAACCGTCGTCGCCTACTTTGCCAACAACGGCAGTCTCCACGCCAAGTATCGCAAGCCCCGCACCGGTATTCGCGGCGCACCCTCCGGTGTGTAGCTCCATGCGCTCCACGAGCGTCATCTTACCGCGCTCTGGCAGGCTTTCGATAGGCTTTCCCACAATATCCGCAACCAGTATCCCAACACAGGTAATGTCTGCCATTTTGCAGAAGCCCTCCTCATGGAAACATCGTCTGTTTTTTGCTTAGGGACTCTCTCTAGTTAAATTGTTCCAAAACCTTTAGGAAAAGAGAACCTAGAGGCAAACAGAGTCGCCTACTGCCCTAGTCACCCCTCGCCCAGAATTGGGAGAGGGGACGGGGGTGAGAGGCTCTCTGGTTTGTAACTACTCACGCTCCGTTTTTGCGGAAAGTTTCCTGAAAACCGCCATTTTCCCGAACGAGA
>JAPLCR010000107.1 GCA_026392135.1 Armatimonadota bacterium | reverse complement strand
CACTCCCGCGAACTACCTCAACCACGCGAACTCTCATAAGAGGTACCGTGAGAAAGCGGACGCTCTTAACAAGCCCGTTTGGTTGACGGAGGCGGGTATACCTATCCTACAGAAGAGCGGAAGCCTTACTTTTGCGGAGACTGTAGAGCAGGCGAAGTATGTGGTGAAGTCTTATGTCGAGTCGCGAAGAACGGGTACGGCACGACATTTTTTCTTTATTCTCTCTCCTTTTGTAGAAAACAACGCCTCATTTGGTGCTCTGGACAAAGACCTTCTGCCGCTTCCTGCCTACTCCGCTCTCGCGATGACGGCTAATTTGCTCGGAAATGCAACATACAAGGGTGAAATTCGCTATCGTCAACCGGGGCTACATATCCACGTTTTTGACGACGGCAACAACGACCTGCTCATCGGCTGGACGGACAAGGACGATATGCTCCTTCCGCTTCCTCTCACCGAGGAGGCTCGAGGTAAACTTCGCTTCGTTGAACTATTGAATACGTTCGGCTCTCCACTCTCCATTACTGCCGACAAGGACAAAATCCCAACGCTTCCACTCTCCACTTTTCCCATACTGCTGGCAGTTCCACGCGGGATAATGGCGGATGTCACGGCACCGCCAAGCGACGCACCAAAGAAGCCGGAAGTGTCTAAGAAGAGGGTTGAGCGTCCCGAAATTGTTGTGCGAATACGCCCGCTGGACAGCAAAGGGAGTAAGCCTGACGAAGCCTTCAAAGTCGCAAAAGGGCGTAGTATCGTGCTAGAGATTGAGGTCTACAACTTTGGCGGGAACCTCTCTGATATGACTCTGCGGCTAAGCACTGAATCAGCGGGCGTGAAGTTGATTCGTACCACTCTTCCCATAGAGCGTATTAAAGAGATGGACAGGCTCGTTTTTAAGGTAGATGTCAGCCTTGATGCGAGTACGACACGCGGCTCCGTGACGGCACAGGTAGTCGGTGCGAACGGTGAGCGTAGCAGTCCTGCAGTAGTAGATTTGATCGGTGAATAGAGTGGGGGGGTAAAAAAGGGTTAGCGGGTACTTGCCCACTAACCCCACACGTTACTGCGAACGTCGCTGAACTCTTTGGCTACTTGCCATGTGATAGATCGGGTCTATTTCGCTTTGGTTGGTGATGCAGATATTCAAATCCTCAATAAGCCCATCCTCAATACCGTAGATCCAGCCGTGAACAGAAAGCTCTTGTCCTGTAGACCATGCCTCTTGTACTATGGTCGTGTGGCAAATGTTATACACCTGCTCAATCACATTTAGTTCGCAAAGGCGATTGAGTTGAGTTTCATTGTCGGCTATCTCCGCTAGGCTGACTTCGTATTTGCTATAAACATCTTTTATGTGCCTGAGCCAGTTATCTATTAACCCTAGTTGCCTGTTGCCCAGTGCGGCACGCACTCCCCCGCATCCATAGTGCCCACACAGAATAATGTGCTTCACCTTCAGGATGTTCACTGCGTACTGAATAACAGAAAGGCAGTTGAAATCCGTATGTACTACGATATTGGCAACGTTGCGGTGTACAAAAATCTCTCCGGGCATAAGACCAGTAATCTGGTTTGCAGGAACACGGCTGTCTGAGCAGCCAATCCAGAGGTACTCAGGGGTCTGTTGGGAGGAAAGCTTTAGAAAAAACTCAGGGTCTTGGGCTTTTACGATAGCTGCCCACTCCCTGTTTTGATTTATGAGCGTTGATAAGGTTTTCATGTTAGCGTTAAGATACCACAAAAGCCGTCGCTATGCTTCCTGAATAGCGATCAGGTTTAGGATTACAACGTGAAGCACCCAAGCAGTACAGGAAACGAACTACCTTCGAAATTGCGGAACAGCCTCTCTATTCTAGCTCTTTCTTTTTGTGAGGGTGTGTCTGTCGAGTTGTAAGGGGGAGTAGAAGAGCGCACTACCCCCCTTACAATTTGCGCTACGGTGCGTATTTCAAGACGACGATATCGTGCGATTTGCCAGTGTGGGACTGTCCTACAACAATGATATTTCCGTCGTTGTCACTCGTTATGGCAAATCCTGCGTCTGATCCTCTCAAGATGGGTCCATTGAAGACGCTCTCCCAAACAGGTTTCGCTTTTTTATCGGTACGATAGCTGGTGGTGAAGATGTCCGCCTCCGTGCCGTCTTTGTCACCGTTGCCTCCATGCACGGTTCCCGTTACATAGACCCTACCGTGCTTTCCGACCACGATTTGCTCAGCGACATCGTTGCCGCTCCATGCTCCGTTTTCTGTATGCACCCACTCCTCATGCCCCGTTTCGCCGAGGTATTTCACAGTTGCGTAGTCTTTGTTTGTTCCAAGCCCGTCCGACTCACCGGTTACGTAGACATTTTCCTCTGCGTCAAGGGCGAGTGCTTTCGGTTTATCGTCATCTCCAGAGGTTCCGTTGTAGGGGCGGTTCCACTTTACACCGCCATTATTGCCGTACTTTATAGTGACGTAATCCTTGCGTGACCCGTGCATTTGTGCGTAGCCGGTCACGTAGATACAGCCTGACCTTCCCAGGGCAAGAGCTACCGGCTCATCATCGCCATGCTCAGTTCCATCATAGCATTCAATCCATTTGGGGATTCCATCTGGGTTATTCGTATCAAACTTCATTGTGACCCAGTTCAAGCCCGTGATGTTATCCCTTGAACTACCAGTAAGATAGACGTTACCGACACTGT